>NZ_JBSGDD010000066.1:0-44182 GCF_053602195.1 Kitasatospora sp. NPDC004531
TCGGTGGCGACTTCGAGGAGTTCGCCGAGGTTGACGACGAAGGCGCCGTCCAGCGGGGGGACGTCCAGGAAGGTGCCGTCGGGGCGTTCGACCTGGAGGCCGCCGACGGTGTCCTGCAGGAGCAGGGTGATGAAGCCGTAGTCCTTGTGGGTGCCGACGCCCTGGGCGGCGCCGTCGGGGGCGGTGCCCGGGTAGCGGACCAGCTTCAGGTGCAGGTGGGGGTGCGGGGCGAAGGCGTCGTCGTAGAAGTCCGGGCGGGCGCCGATCGAGGCGAGCAGTTCGTGCAGCAGCCGGCGGGCGACCCCGTCGAGGCGGGCGATCCAGTGCAGGGACGCGGTGCGCAGCTCCGGGAGCGCGGCGGGCCACTGGTTGGGCCCCTCCAGCCACCAGTACGCGGGCTCGCCGGGCGCGGGTACGTGCGGCGGCAGTTCGGGGCCGATGTCGAGCTGGTCGCGCCAGTCGCGGCTGCCGCCGGTGCGTTCGTCGCCGGTGCGGGTGTAGCCGCGGAAGTGCGGGGAGTTGAGGTTGCTGACCGACAGCCGGTCGGCCTCGGGGAGCGCGAAGAAGGCGTGCATCGCGGAGGTGAGGTCGGCGGTCTCGGCGGCGGTGACGCCGTGGCCGACGAGCTGGAAGAAGCCGACCTCGGTGGCGGCCGCCCGCAGCTCCCGGTGGAGCCGGGCCCGCTGGGCGGTGTCGCCGTCGGCGAGCGAGAGGTCGATGACGGGAAGGGCGAGGGGGTGCTGCGACGTCATGGGTGTGCGTCCACGGGGAAGGGCCCGGTCGCTGCGGCGGGTCGTGCCGGGGGCCGGGTCGGTGGTGCCCGGCGCGGTCGGACGGCTGCGGGCGGGGGAGGCGGAGAGGGCGATCAGCCGGAGCGTCGACAGGACATGCTCGTGACGCGGAGCAGGTCCACGTGGCGACGGCTGACGAGTAGGAGCACCCTGCCAGGTTACCTCCCCCGCCGAACGGACGACGGGGCCGGTGGACCGATCGTTCGGTCGTCCGGTGGCCGCCCGCCTCAGTAGCCGGTCGCGCCGTCGATGCGTTCGCGCAGCAGGTCGGCGTGGCCGTTGTGGCGGGCGTACTCGGCGAGCATCTGGAGCAGGATGCGGCGCAGCGAGACCGGGCGGCCGGTGGTCTTCTGGATGCCGGTGGCGTCCAGCGAGGGGGCCTCGGCGGCGATCCGGCGGGAGATCTCGACCTGGGCGCGCCAGCGGGCCAGCGCCTCGGCGAAGTCGCCGTCGAGGTGCTCGAAGTCCTGGTCCGGGTCGTCGTCGGAGTAGTACTGCAGCGGCTTGGACTCGTCGCCGGCGAACTGGATCTCCAGCCACCACTGTTCGACGCCGGTCAGGTGCCGCAGCAGTCCGTGCAGGCTCAGGCCCGAGGGCGGCACCGCGAGTTCGGACAGCCGCTCCACCGGGACGCCCGCACACTTCAGGGCGAAGGTCTCCCGGTGGAAGTCCAGGAACGCGGTGAGGAGTTCACGCTCCTCGCCGACCAGCGGCGGGGCCGCCCGGCCGTCCGCGTCGGCCCAGGCGGGGGAGAGGTGCTGCGGGGGCGGGGTCGGTTCGGTCGTCATGGCCGCCAGCCTGCCAGGCGGCTCCGACAGGGCGGTCAGTGCTTGCGGGGCTCGCCCCGGTAGGTGCCGAACGACCAGCGGTTGCCCTCCGGGTCGCGCACCGTGAAGTCCCGCGAGCCATAGTCGGTGTCGTGCAGCTCCGCCGTCACCTCCGCACCCGCCCCCACCGCGCGCCGGTACAGCCCGTCCGGGTCGTCCGTCACCGCGTACGCCCCGAACGTGCCGGGCTTGAGCGGCCACGGGTCGCCGCCGGCCGCCGAGGACGGCTCCTTGACCGAGCCGAGCATGATCCCCCCGCCGGGCGGCCACGCCAACTCCGCGTGCAGCACCCGGTCGCCGTCCGCGTACACGGACGTCGCCTCGAACCCGAACGCCTCCACCAGGAACGCGATCAGCGCCCGGGCGTCCCGCGCCCGCAACGTCGGCCACACCTGCGGCGGCGGGGGAACGGCAGCGGACCCGGTCATCTCCGGCCTCCTCGGCTCTGAGCTGCGAAGAACGGCCCCCACCCTAGGCCGCCCCGCAGCCCGGTGAAGGTCTGCCGCGCCGGGGAGGTGACCGACCGTCAGTGCGAGACGGCCAGTTGGGTGGCGTGGTGCTTCGGGGCGTCGATCTCGTCGAGGAGGGCGGTGGCGAGGTCGGCGTGGGAGATGCGGCCGGTGCCGGTGACGGTGTTGACCGCGGTGACGTAGCGGCCGGTGGTGGGGGCGTCCGGGGTGAGGTCCATGGGCGGGACGACCATCAGCCAGTCGAGCGGGCCGGCCTCGGCGGCGAGGAGGTCGAACTCGGCGACGTGCCCCTGGGAGAACTCCCGGTACTGGGACGGGAATTCGGGGTCGTCCATGATCCGGACGCCGGGTGCGGTCTCCAGGGTGGTGGCGATGCCCAGCACCAGCAGGCGGCCCACCCCCGCGCGGTTCAGGCCGGTGGCCAGGGCGCGCGCGGCGGCGGTGAAGTACGCCTCGGACGGGACGTCCAGGCGCACGGAGGCGTTGACCGCCGCGTCGTGCCCGGCGGCCAGGCGGGCGACGGCCTCCGGGTCGGTGGCGTCGCCGGGCGCCACCGTCACGCCCGAAATCCCGTGCAGCTCAGGGTACTTGGCGGGGTCGCGGACCACCGCCGTGACGCGGTGGCCGCGCCCGGCCGCCTCCGCGACCGCCGCCCGTCCGACCCTGCCGCCCGCGCCGAAAATCACGATCCCGCCCATGGCTCCTCCTCGGTGCCCCGTTCCGCTGTCGTCGCCGACGGTAGGACGGGCACCCCCGGTTACCGCAACGGAACCGGCCCCCGGGTGCGGCTATCGTCGGACGCATGGCCAACCCCGACGAAGCCGGCGTGTTCGACCTCCGCGACTGCGCGCACCGCCCGCCGCTGCGGGTCGGCGACAAGTGGTCCGGTGCGGTGCTGCGCTGTCTGGACGGCGGGCCGCACCGGTTCACCGAACTCAAGGCCCGGCTGCGCGGCGTCAACGCGAAGGTGCTCACCGAGACGCTGCGCGCGATGGAGCGCGACGGCTGGCTGACCCGCACCGACCGCGGCGGCAACCCGCCGCACGTCGAGTACGCGCTGACGGAGACGGGCCGCTCGCTGATCGGCGTCCTGGACACCGCCTGCGCCTGGGCCCGCGCGCACCGACCGAATTGACGGAGCGTCAGAGCGGACGCCGGTACACCTGGCGCGAGCCGCCCTCCGGCCCGTTCTCGGCGGCCTCGGCCGGGGAGAACCCCAACCGCTCGTAGAACACCCGCGCCCCGCTCGCCACCGCCCCCGGATGGTCCGCGCCGAAGGTCACCACCTCGACGGTCTCCACCCCCGCCGGGCAGCGGGCCAGCGCCTGCTCGACCAGCGCCCGCCCCACCCCCAGCCCCCGGGCGTCCTCGTCCACCACCAGCCAGTGCAGATGGCACACCGGCGCCCGGTACCCGACCAGCAGCCCGCCCGCCACCCGCCCGCCCCGCACGGCCACCAGCGCCGTCCCGTCCGCCAGTTGGCGCTCCACCGCCTCGTGGAACCCGGGCTCGCCCACCATCGCCCCGAACCACTCCTCCACCTGCCCGGCCAGCCGCACCAACTCCCCGGCGTCCCCGCCCCGCCCGGTGCGCACCTGTACGTCCATCGGTTCTCCTTCGTCGTCGGGCAGGGCGAGGGCATGGTCGACGAGGGCGCGGAGCTCCTCGTCCTGGAGGATGGCGCGGTGGTTCTGCTCGTGGGAGAGGCGGTGGTCCGCCCGACGGATCGCCAGCAGGTCGGCGCGGACCTCCGGGGTGACCGTGCTCATCCGGATCATGGTGCGCACGGCCTGCGCGAACAGGCCGTACTGGTCCCCGCCGTCCGCGATCGCCCGCACCTGTGCCGCCAGCAGGCCGAGGAGGGGCCCGGGCCGACCGGTGATCGACCGGAGGGCGTCAGCGGCGGCGATGCGGCCCCCGGGATGGGCGGTGGCGACGAGGTGGCGCAGGTGGTCGGCGTGCGACGCGGCGGCCGGGCCGAACTCGGCCAGCCGCTCGACCGGGCCGTAGCTCGGGGGTTCGGCGTTCCGCACGGCCTCGCCGATCAGGCGCAGCGCGGCCGGCCGGTCATCGGCGATCAGGTCCGGGTGCCAGTCGAGTCGGTGGGCGTCCAGACCGCCGCGGGCCCGGACGAGCGGTGCGGCGGCCGGGCCGATCGCCACCAGGACGCAGCTCGCCTCGTACGCCGTGTACGGATGGTCGAGCAGCTGCGGCAGCTCCGGTAGGACCGGGGCGGCGTCCGGCCCCCAGGCCGCCAGCGCCACGAGGAGACGACGGGTGATGTTGTCCGGCTCGGCCCGCCGCAGCACCTCGCGCACCTCGGGCAGCAGGGCGTCCGCGTGGGCCCGCAGCGGGGCCAGGACGTCGACCGGGTCGGGGCGGTGCGGACAGTTGGCGACGTAGCAACGGCCCGCGTCCTCCTGTGCGCGCAACTGCTCCACCAGGCCCGGCAGTCCGCGCGGGTCGCCGGTGCGCAGCAGCGCCCAGCGGGCGAGTTCGCCGACCGTCCCGTCCAGGCCCGGGGCCGCGCCGTCGTCGTCCAGCAGGCCGGCCAGCCGGTCCGCGTAGGGTGCGGCGGCGGGTCCGAGGCCGGCGAGGAGGTTCGCGGCGCGGTGGCGGACGGCAGGGGAGGGGTGGTCGAGCAGCGGGCCGACGGCCGGCAGCAGCGCCGGTTCGGGCCGTCGTGCGGTGAGCAGTTGCCACGCGATGTCCAGGGACTCCTGGCACAGGAGGGTGTCGCCACTGCGCTCGGCGGCGGCCAACAGTCGCAGCATGTATGCGCTTTCGAGGTCCGGCCGGTGTGCGAACAGCCGGAGCACCCACCACAGGACATGCTCGCGCTCCAGCGGTTCGGCGACGTCCGGGACGTACCAGACGCCCTCGAAGCACGGACGTGACACCGGATCGCCCAATACGGCGACCAGCCGCTCGAAGTGGCGGGCCGCCAGCTCGGGGTCGCGCGCGGCGCAGGCGTACACCGCCACGACGTACAGCGCAGGATCGTCGGCAGCCAGGGCCTCGGCCCGCAGGGCGGGCTCCTCGACGCCCTCACTCTCGCGCAGCGCGAGCAGCAGCGCGACCCGCACCGACCGGTCCGTCTCGCGCCGCCAGCACTCCGGCAGCGCCCCGATCTCCACCGCCGCCGGAGCCGCCGCCCGCCGGACCGCCGGATCGGGGTCGGTCAGCAGCGGCAGTACAGCGTCCAGTGCGTCCGGCGACAGCCCCAAGGTGTGTCCTCTCGGTAGATCTCGGCCGTCATTGTGCTGCGGCACCGGACGCCGTGTCGTGCGGATTTCCGCTACCGGGCGGCGACGTATTCGGCGAGGCGGGCTCCGGTCGATCGCCACCACGCCCTCCGACGCGCCGCGCCGCCCTCACCCCACCACCCGGCAGGAGCGGGGAGCCGCAGGGTGCTTGGGCCCGTCCGTGCCAACCGCGGGTAAAGTGACGGGCCGAACCACCGGAGGGGCGCCGATGCGGACACGGACACGAATACGGTTGCGAGCGGCGGCTCGAACGGCCGCCGGGGCGCTCGCCGCCCTGCTGATGGTGCTCGGCCCCGCCGGCGCCGCCGAGGCCGACCCGGGCCCGTCGCCCGCGGCCACCGCCGGCGCCGCCGACAACCTGACCCGCGCCGACCGGCTCGCCGCCGAACTGCGCAAGAACCCGGTGTACGTCTCCGCCGCCCGCCCGCGCGAGCTGCCGCGCTCGCTCGCCCCGCGGATCGCCGAGCTCGCGACCCGCACCGGCGTCCCCACCTACGTGCTGGCGGTGCCCGAGGCCAAGGGCCCCGAACTGCTCGCCCTGGTCCACGACCGGCTCGGCGAGAACGGCCTGTACGTGCTGATCAACGAGTACGGCTACGTCAGCGCCTCCGCGTTCGGCCTCGACCTGCCCGCCGAGGACGCCGCCCGCATCGCCCTGTACGACACCCCGTACCGGGCCGGGCCGCTCGCCGCCTTCGAGACCTTCGTGGACGCCGTCGCGCTCGGCAAGGAGGGGGCCGCCGCGAAGGCGGACGAACTGTCCGAGCGCCGCCGGCACTCGGAGAAGCCCACGCTGTACATCAGCTCCACCGACCGGCAGAACCAGAACCTGGTCCTCGGCGTCGCGGCGGTGCTGCTGCCCGGCCTGGTGCTCGCGCTGGGCTTCCGCCTCTCCCGGCGCTACGACACGCCGTACACCTCCGGCGGGGCGGGCTCGGGGAAGCCGGGGAAGCCCGGGAAGGTCGACCTCGCGAAGCCCGGCAAGCCCGGCAAGTCCGGGAAGAACGCCGCAGCGGCCACCCGGGCGCGCCGCCACCGCGGTGTGCTGGCGGGCGCCCTGCTGGCCGCCGCCGCCACCGTGGCCGGCGTGGTGCTCGCCGCGCCCTCGGTGTTCCCGCAGACCGCGGACAGCCCGGACCTGACCGTCACCCGGGCCGACCTGGACGCCCGGGTGGAGGAGGTCGCGGCCGGACTCGCCACCGGGCCGATCTACCAGGACCCGTCCACGCCCGACGCGGTGCCCGCCGCCCACCTGCCCGCGCTCCGGCAGCGGATCGCCGCACTCGCGCCGCAGGGCCCCGTCCACGTGGTGGTCACCCCGTCCAGCAGCGACGACGAGAGCGACCACGACGGGCGGCTGCTGCTGTCGCTGATCCGCCAGCGCACCGGGCAGAACGGCGTCTACATCCTGATCGACCCGACCCTCGGCCGGATCGAGCTGCGCAGTTACGGCACCGACCGGGACACCGAACGCCGGTTCGCCCGGCTGGGTTCGGACGTCCGCTACCCGTACGGCTCGTACGACGACCTGAAAGTCGTGCCGCGCCTCAACCAGGTGCTGGACGCCGTCGCCGCCGCCCAACCGCGGCCCGGCGACGACCCCGTCCCCACCGAGGTCACCCTGCCGCCGCTGCGCGACAACCGGCTGCCGCCGCTGTTCAGCGGCGACTTCTGGGGCGGCCTGGTGCTCGGCGGCCTGCTGCTCGGTGTGGTGCTGCTGCTCGTCGCGGCCGCCGCCGCCACCGTCCGCGCCCTGCTCCGCCGCCGCGCCCGGTCCGCCGACCCGTCCGCCAGCGGCTCCTCGGCACCGCCCGTCGCGCCCCGCCGCAGCGCCGCCCAACCGTCCCTGCGCCAACTGCGCGGCTGGGCCGAGGACGACGTCCGCGCCCTCGCCGCCGCCCTCGCCGCCGCCGCACCGGACGCACCCGGCCGGGCCCGCGCCTGGGACTGCCTGGACGCCGCGCAACTGCTGCACGACGACGCCGACGACCACGCCGCCGACGTCGAAGCGGGCGCCCGGGCCGGCCGCCGGGCCGCCGTCGTGGTGCTCGCCCAGGGCGGACTGGCCGCGCTGCGCGGCGACCTCCGGCCGACCGTCTGCCGGCTCAACCCGCTGCACGGCGCGGCCACCGGCGGCCGGGTGCCGACCTGGTTCGCCGGACTCGACATCGGCCCGCGGTCCGCGCACCTCTGCGCCGACTGCCGGGACGCCATCCGCAGCGCCGGCCTCGACCGCCGCGACGCCGACCCGGCCGCCCGCCGACGCACCGTC
Source organism: Kitasatospora sp. NPDC004531 (assembly GCF_053602195.1). Taxonomy (NCBI): domain Bacteria; kingdom Bacillati; phylum Actinomycetota; class Actinomycetes; order Kitasatosporales; family Streptomycetaceae; genus Kitasatospora; species Kitasatospora sp. NPDC004531. The sequence continues at coordinate 7,627 of NZ_JBSGDD010000066.1, forward strand.
GGCGACCGGCTGCTGCGCCTGCCCGTGCCGGACGGCCGCGCCGACCGCACCCCGTGGGACGAGGCCGGCCCGATCCTGCCCGCCGCCCGCGAAGGCCTCGACCCGCTCATCCTCAGGGCCAGGGAGTCCGCCAGTGTCCAGTGACCGCCCGACCATCACCACCACCACCCGCCGCCCGCGCGCCGCCGGCCGGCTGGCGGCGCTGCTGCTGGCCGCCTGCGCCGCCCTGCTCGGCACCGGCGCCCCGGCCCGCGCCGACAACGCCCCCGCCGGCGCATCGGCCACCGTCATCGTGGACGCGCTGCGCACCGGCCCGATCTACGTCGACCCGGCGTTCGCCGCCGCCGTCACCCCCACCCAGCAGAAGGAACTCGCCGACCGGATCGCCGCCACCGGCCTGCCGATCAAGGTGGTGCTGGTACCGCTCGACAAGGGCGACGCGTTCGACGGCAGCGCCAAGTCACTGGCCGCCGTGGTCAACGAACGCCTCGGCCTGCCGCAGCTGATCCTGCTCACCAACGACTCCTACGGCAGCTGGCTGACCGGCACCGAGTGGCCCGCCGACACCCACCAGGTCCGCGACTCCGCCAACGCCGTCGCCCTCCTCAAGGAACTGAAGGACGCCGGCCTGGCCGCCCGGATCGGCCGCGCGATCGACCTGATCGGTACCGGGAAGGGCACCGAGGTCTACAAGGCCGAGAGCGACCGGATGGACCGCGAGTACGCGTCCCGCCCGCACTCCGCCGACGCCGACTCCGACGGTTCCGCCACCGGCCCGGTCGTCGCAACTGCCGCAGTGGTACTGGTGGTTGCCGCCGGAGCCGTCCTGCTGCTCCGCCGCCGCAGCTCCCGCCGGGACGCCGCGTTCGCGCTCCCGGCCGTGGTGTTCGACGCCGACCTGGCCGCCGACGAGGCCGGGCTGCGCCGACAGGCCGCCGCCGAGGTGCTCGCCCTCGGCGAGGCCGTGGACGCCGCCGACGGAGCCGCCACCCCCGGCCTGACCCGCGCCCTGGACGCCTACGACGCCGCCGGCCGGGTCCTGGACGGCGCCCGCGACCTCGCCGACCTGGCCGGCGTCCTCGCCCTGGCCGCGGAGGGGCGCGCCGCGCTGGCCACCGAACCGCAGCTCCCGCTCTGCTTCTTCGACCCCCGCCACGGCGCCGCCGCCACCCGCACCACCTGGCGCCCGCTCGGCCGCCGCGAACGCGTCGACATCGCCGTCTGCACCGACTGCGCCCAGGCCCTGCGCGCCCGCCGCGCCCCGCAGGTCCTCGCCGTCCGCGACCAGGGCCGCACCGTCCCCTACTTCGAAGTCTCCGCCGACCGCAGCCTCTGGGCCGCCACCGGCTACGGCTCCCTCCTCGCCGGCCCCGACGACACCCTCGCCACCCGCGTCACCACCGGCCAGTTCACCCGCACCAACAGCCGCCCGCAGCAGGACGATTGACGCCGTCCGCGACCTCGGCAGGCACCCCGCGCGCGGCCGATCGCTTGCGCAGTCGGAGGCGCAACCAGGGGCGCCCGCTGCGGCTCCGCCGAACTCCGCGTCCCAGCAGACCCGCTCTCCCCGCAGCGCCTGCCCGACCTCCTCCCGGCCCCCTCGATCAACTTCCCCTATCCTTCCGGCAGTAGAAAAGGCAGGCAGATGGATCTCACCGGACGCACCATGGTCGTCACCGGCGCGGGCCGAGGCACCGGCCGGGCCCTCGCGATCCGGGCCGGGCGGCTGGGGGCGCGGCTACTGGTCTCGGCGCGCGGGCTCGACGCCGCCCGGCGGACGGCCGAGGAGATCGCCGCCGACAGCGGCGCCGCCGCGGAGGGCCTGGCCTGCGACCTCGGCGACCCCGCCTCGGTGCGGGCCTTCGCCGCCGAGGTCGCCGCCCGCACCGACCGGGTCGACGTGCTGGTCAACAACGCCGCCCGCTACCTGCCCGGCGCCGACCTGCTGGCCGCCGACGACGAGGCGATCGTCGACACCATCGCCTCCGGCGCCACCGGCACCGTGCTGGTCACCCGCCACCTGCTGCCCCTGCTGCGGGCCTCGTCCGCCGCCGACGTGGTCAACCTGGTCTCGTCGGTCGGCGAACTCCGCAACCACCGCTCCGCCTCGCACCCCGCCTACTACGCGGCGAAGGCCGCCCAGTCCGGCTTCGCCGACGTGCTCTCCGCCCGGCTGCGCCCCGAGAACATCCGGGTGATCTCGCTGTACCCGCCGGACTTCGACGAGGCCGACCCGCTCGCCCCCGCGTGGGACACCGCCTCCCGGGGCGCCGACGACGTGCTCACCACCCAGTCCGTCACGGACTGCGTGCTGTTCGCCATCGGCCAGCCCCGGGACTGCTTCATCCGCAGCTTCCACTTCGAGCAGCTGTAGGGGACTTCACAAGGGGGCTTCACGGGTCGACGAACTCGACCAGCTGCATCATGCCGAGGTCCTCGTGGTGCAGCTGGTGGCAGTGGGCGAGGGCGCGGCCGGTGAAGTCCTGGCACTTGACCAGGAAGGTGACGGAGTCCCCCGGGGCGCCCCCGGCCAGTCCGACGGTGTCGTGCCAGACCGGCGGGTCGAGCCGCTGGCCGTTGCGGTGGGTGACCAGGAACTGGTTGGTGTGCAGGTGGAACGGGTGGCCGTGGGAGGGCACCGTCTCGTCGGTGCGGACGGTCCACCGTTCGACGGTGCCCAGGCGCAGGGTGTGGTTGACGAAGCCGGGGTCGAAGCGGCCGTAGGCGGCGTCGCGGGTGAGGTCCCCGCCCGGGTCGGCGGCGGGCGTGGCGTTGCCGCCCAGCATGCGGTAGGCGTTGGGGAACGGCCCGTCGAAGACCTGCGGATCGACGTGGAACACCACCTCCCGCTCGGCGACCACCTCGCGTTCGTCGAGGAACGGCTTTCCGGCCGGCAGCGAGACCGGCAGCCGCATCGGCGGCTCGACGGACTCCTCCGCCACCTCGACCGTCAGCAGCGCCCCGGCCACCCCGTCCGCCCGCAGCTCGTACCGGCCGGGCGCGCCGCCCAGGACCAGTACGTCGGCGCGGTTGCCCATGGCCAGGTGCAGCAGCGGCCGGGCGACCGGCGCGGAGAAGCCGATGCCGTCCTGGGCGATCTGGTGCATGGCCAACTCGCCCTGGTCGCCCACCAGTTGGAGGTGCAGCGCGGTGAAGGCGGTGGCGGCGACCAGCCGCCAGCGCTGGACCTCGCCCCGGCGCAGCCCGATGGTGGGGTTCACGGTGCCGTTCACCGTGAAGACGGACGGCACCCCCTCCACCCAGCCGCCCGAGGTGAAGGCGGGCACCCGGCCGTCCTCGACCTTGAGTTCGTTGATGCAGACGACGACGTCGGCGGCCGCCTTGATCTCCGGCACCTCGTCGACGTCGCCCTCGACGACGATCACCCCGGCCATTCCGCCGGCGATCTGCTCGGCGGTGGAGCCGTGCACGTGCGGGTGGTACCAGTAGGTGCCCGCCGGATGGTCGGCCGGCACGCAGATCGTCGTCGTGTACCGGGGCTCCGCAGTGCCGGCCGCCACCTCCTCGGCCGTGCGCGGCACGAACTCCCGACCGACGTTGTCGGCGTCCCCGGCCGGGGAGACGTGCATCCCGTGGGTGTGCAGATTGAAGCTGTTGGCACGGTGCGGCAGGTTGTGGTCACCGTGGAACGGCTCGTTCGGCGGCAGTCCGTTGACCTGCGTCAGCCGCAGGGTGTCCCCGCCGCGCACCCGCAGCGTCGGCCCCGGAATCGTCCCGTTGTACGTGCGCGTGGTCACCTGCCCGTAGCCCGGGACGTGGACCTCCGTGAACCGAACGTCCAACGTCTGCTCGACAGTCGACCCCTCCGACCGGGAGGCGCCCCCGGCCGGCTGCGGAAACCGCGCGGTCCCTGCCGCCGCCGCGGGCCGCGCGCCCAGAACCCCGTCGGACGCCACCGCGAGGCCGGCGATTGCTTTGAGGACCAGGCGGCGACTGATCCCACCACTCTCTCTCATAGCCCGACAATCTAGGGCCATCCGGACAATCCGCCCTCGATGGCGCACCGCCGCCCGGGCGTTCCCGTTTCCCGGGGGCGGCCGCCGAGCAGGATCCGGTCCGACGGGGGCGGAGCTTCGGCGATTATCGTACGAGTGTTCGAAGGGGGCGTACGCTGGACGGCATGACGTACCAGCTGCAGGGTTCGCTGTTCGACGTCGGCGACCCGGAGACGGAGCCCGCGCTCGGCCCGCTGGGCGGGATCGAGCGGACGGTGCTGGGGCACGGGGCGTGGATCGACGTGCTGCCCGGGTGGCTGACCGGGGCGGACGTGCTGTTCGAACGGCTGGTGGGGCGGGTGCCGTGGCGGGCCGGGCGGCGGGAGATGTACGAGCGGGTGGTGGACGTGCCGCGGCTGCTGGCGTTCTACCACGAGGGGGACGCGCTGCCGGAGCCGGTGCTGGTCGAGGCACGGGAGGCGCTCAGCGCGCACTACCGGGAGGAGCTCGGGGATTCGTTCGCCACCGCGGGGCTGTGCCTGTACCGGGACGGCCGGGACAGCGTCGCCTGGCACGGCGACCGGATCGGCCGCGGCGACCGGGAGGACACCATGGTCGCCATCCTCTCGGTCGGCCAGGCCCGCCCCCTGCTGCTGCGGCCCAGGGGCGGCGGCGGCCCGACGGTGCGCCGCTCGCTCGGGCACGGCGACCTGCTGGTGATGGGCGGGTCCTGCCAGCGCACCTGGGAGCACGCCATCCCGAAGAGCACCGGCGCGGTCGGCCCGCGGATCAGCATCCAGTTCCGCCCGCACGACGTCCGCTGAACCCCCGGCCGACCGGAGCCGAACGCCGGGCTCCGTTCGTGCGTTCGAAGGAGGTGGCGGTGCTCGGAGGAGGGGCGGACATGCGCAGGAGGCGGACTCCCTTGACGCTGGTCTACTTCCCGCTGGGCGGGGCGTGCCTGCTGGTCGCCGCGGCGATGGCGGCGGGCGTGGTGGCGGTGGCGGCCGAGGGCCGGGTGGTCGACGCGCTCCAGGGCCTGATCCCGATGGTGGTCCTGGGCGCGCCGGGCGTGGTGCTGACGTTCCGCTCGCCGCTGTTCGGCGTCTCCTACGGGCCGTCCGGGCTGAGGTACGCCGGGCTGCTCAACGCCCGCTCCCACGCGTGGGCGGACATCCGGGAGGTGCGGATCGCCGTCCTGCGGGGCCGGGTCCACACGTCCGACGTCCCGGAGCTGGTGCTGGCCTCCGGCGGCACGGACCGGCTGTACATGCTGGCGGGCCACAGCTCGGGCCGGACCAACCGGCGGGTGGCGCGGCTGGTGGCCGAGCTGGAGGCGGCCCGGGCGGCCGCCTCCTGACCTCCGCTCCGGCCCGGCCCGGCCCGGAGGGACCTCAGGACGGGGTCACCGGGTGCGGTAGGCGTCGGTGACGGTCTGGTCGAGGGTGTTGCCGTCGGCGTCGGTCAGCTCGGCGCGCAGGGAGACACCGTTGCCGGCCGGCGGGTTCTGGACCGTCACCGCGCCCGCTTCGAGCGGGAGGCGGGTCCACGAGGCGCCGCCGTCGGTGGAGGCCGAGACGGTCAGCGAGCGGGTGCGCCCGTCCGCGGCGGCCCCCTGCACGGTGACCGGGATCCGCAGCGCGCTGCCGCCCGCGGCGGTGCCGGTCGCGCCGAGCTCGGGGGAGAACCGCACGACGCTGATCGGGAGCGCGGTCGGCCCGGCCGTGGTGGCCGAGGCGAAGGTCCAGAGCGCGTTCACGCGGGTGGTCGCGCCGGCCGCGGCCTTGCGGGTCACCGTGGTGGCCAGGCGGTAGGAGGCCTTGCCCGGGGGCACGGTGAACTCGCCGCGTCCGGGTGCGTCGGACGCGGCGCCGACCAGCACGCCGTCGCGGTACAGCGACGTGTACGCGGTGTCGAACGACGGGCTCCACGGCGCGTGGCCGTCGCCGTCGGCGAGCAGCGGGACGTTCGCGGTGATCCGGTCGCCGTCGCGCGAGACGGCGGGGCGGTCGGTGAGCGCGGGGCCGAAGACCGGGCCGTCGAAGGTCTGGGTGATCGTGGCCCCGGCCCGGACGGGGATGCGGTCGGCGGTGTAGGTGTTGGGCGGGGTGCCGTCGGCGCGGGGGACGGTGAAGAGGATGTCCCAGGCGCCGCGTTCGGGGGCGACGAGGAAGGTGGCGGCGCCGGGCGCCGGCAGGGTTCGGGAGACGCCGAGGGTCGTGCCGTCGGACGGCAGGAGGCTGAAGTGGGTGCTGCCCGTGCCGCCGGGTCCGACGGCGCTGCGGATGTTGAGGGTGGCCAGGTCCTGCGGGGTGTAGTGCCGGGTGAGTCCGGTCAGCGCGCGGGTGCCGGTGCGGGTCTGGCCGAGGGCGTAGGTGACGGTGTCGGTCTTCCAGTTGGCGTCGATCCACTGCTTCAGCGTGCCGGTCTCGGCCTCGGGCCCCAGGTGGGCGACGCGCAGGTTCGGCGAGCCGTGGAAGACGTTGCCGCTCCTGGTGACGCCGTCGTGCGTGACCTCGACGAACGTGGAGCCGTACAGGAAGGCCGCGGAGCCGTCCGGGGGGCGGATGTCGACGGGGACGGTGGTCCGCGCGTCGACGGTGACGGTGGTGTCCCGGTCGAGGTCGAGGCGCGGCTGGACGATCCAGTCCGTCCCGATCGTGCCGTCCGCCCCCTGGGTCGAACTCAGGGTGCTGTCCAGCAGGTAGCGGCCCTTGGGCAGCCGGACGGTGGTGACGCCGGAGGCGTCCTGCTGTTCGAGGAACTCCTCGCCGCCGTCCTGGAAGACCCCGGCGAGGTGGGTGCGGTACTTCGCGGCCGGTTGGCCGGCCCGGTCGAGGTGCTTGATGGTGAGGGTGTACGTCTGCGGCTCCGCGGCGTGGGCCGCGCTGCCGAAGGCGGGGGTCGAGGCGCCGACCAGGGCGACGGCGACGGCCAGGGCCCGCAGGGCGCTGCGGCGGGGGACGGAACGGGTAGTGGTCATGCTTCGTACTGCTCGGTCCGGCTCCGGAGTTCCTGTGAGCCGGACCACATCCGGAGCGGCTCGGGGGAGCTGTGACACAGGTCACCGGAACCCGGGCGGCGGACCGGGCAGGGCAGTGCGTGGAAGCACTCATGAGAACGCGTCTTCGCCGCGGCGACCCCGACGCCCTGGGCGAGCTGTACGACGAGCACGCCCAGGTGCTGTACCGCTACGCCCTCCGCGTGACGGGCGACTGGGCGGAGGCCGAGGACGTCGTCTCGACGACCTTCCTGGAGGCCTGGCGGGGCCGGGAGGGGCTGCACCCCGACGGCGACGGGCTGCGCCCGTGGCTGCTGGGGATCGCGACCAACATCATGCGCCGCACCGCCCGGGCCCGCCGGCGCCGTGACATCGCGCTCGCCCGGCTCCCGGAACGCGGCTCGGTCCCGGACTTCGCCGACGACCTGGTCGCGCACCTCGCGGACGTCGAGCAGCTGCGTGCCGCGCACCGCGCGCTCGCCCGGCTGCGCCGCCGCGACCGGGAGGTCTTCACCCTCGTGGTGTGGGCCGGGCTGGACTACGCGAGCGCGGCCGAGGCGCTCGGCACGCCGGTCGGCACGGTCCGCTCGCGGCTCTCCCGGGCCCGGGCCCGGCTGCGTGAACTCACCGAGGCGGAGGCCAGGGCCCGGGCCAAGGCCGAAGCCAGGGCCGGGGCCCGCGTCCCGTCGACGCGGCACCGGCACACCGCGGCGCAGCGGCGGACCCCTCCCGTCGTCACCGCCCTGCCCGTGCCGGGCCGCATCCCCGCGCTCCGGCCGTCGATCCACCCGATCCAGGAGAGCCCCACACGATGAACGCCACCCCACGGCGCGAGACGCAGCGCCCGTCCTCCGCGCAGGACGAGCGCCGCGAGCTCGCCGAGCTGCTGCCTCCGCCGGCGGTGCCCGGCCTGGACGCGGACCGCCGGCTGCTGCTGAGACGGGAGGTGCTGCGCAGGGCCGCCGCGTCCGGCGGGCCGCGGGGCGGCGCCGTCGGGCGTCCGGGTCGGCGCCGGCGTCCGGTGCGGTTCGCGGTGCCGGCGCTCGTCTGTGCCCTCGCGGTCGTCGGCGTCGTGACGGTGGACCCCGGGGGTTCGGCCGGGCACGACCGCGCGGCGGTGGCCGGGGGCGGCGCCGCCGGCGCCTCCGGTGCGGTGCGGCTGCTCGACGACATCGCGCTGGCCGCCGCCGGGGCGGAGCGGGCGCCGGTCCGTGCCGACCAGTTCGTCTACGTCGAGAGCAGGGTGGCCTACGCGGCCCAGAGTTCGGGGGGCGGTCCGGTGGCGATGGCTCCCGTGCACACCCGGCAGGTGTGGCTGTCCGTCGACGGCAGCCGCCCCGGTCTGCTGCGCGAGGAGGGCGGGTCCGACTCCCGGCTCGGCGAGAGCGGGCCGGTCGTCCACCTCGACCGGCCGGGGGCGGGCGCCGGGCCCGACACCCCGCGGGGGAGCGGTCCGTCGATCGGCGACCCGACCACCGCGTACGTCGCCTCGCTGCCCACCGACCCGGACGCGCTGCTGGCGCTGATCAGGGAGCAGACCCGCGGCGGGGGCCAGGACCCGGACCAGCGGGCGTTCACGGCGATCGGCGACCTGCTGGCCGAGACCTGGGCTCCGCCGCAGGTCAGCGCCGCGCTGTACCGGGCCGCCGGTCGGATTCCGGGGGTCACGGAGGTCGCGTCGGCCGTCGACGCCGCCGGACGCGAAGGCGTCGCCGTGGCGCGCACGGCGCACGGGCAGCAGACCCAGTGGATCTTCGACCGGACCACGTACGCGTTCCTCGGCGAGCGCACGGTCCTCGCCGAGGCCGGCGAGGCAGGGCCGGCCGGGACGGTGGTCGGCACCTCGGCGGTCCTCGCGAAGGCCGCCGTCGACCGCGTCGGCCAACTCCCCACAACGGGACGGTGATGCGGGCGGCAGCCGACCGACCGGTGCCGCGCCGTCCTCGACCCGCCCGGCTCCCGGCCGGCGTTTCTGCAGCTCAGTCAGATTCTCGGACTTGAATATTTGCGAACGAGTGTTCGATGCTGGAGTCGTGCACATGTTCGAACCAGCCTCGATCGACCCGTCCGGGACGGGCGTTTCCGCCCGATTTGCCACCACTCGGACGGGCGGCGATGTTCGAACGCTTGAACGCGATCGAACGGTCGTCGTGCCGCTGCGGCCCGGTACTGCCCCCCAGGGCGCGCCGCCCGCCGTCGCCGAACCCGAGCTGCTGCCCGTCCTGCCCGCACTCGCCCCGCTGCTGCCCGGCGGCGGGCTGCGCCCCGGCACCGCCGTCTCCGTCGCCGGCGACACCGGACTGCTGCTCGCCCTCGGGGCCGGGGCCTTCACCGAGAAGGCCGGCGACGCCGCCTGGGCCGCCGCCGTCGGACTCCCCGAACTCGGACTGTCCGCCGCCGCCGGATACGGCTACGACCTGCGCCGCCTGCTGCTCGCCGACCACCCCGGAACGCACTGGCCCGACGTGGTCGCCGCCCTGGCTGGCGCCGTCGGCCTGATCCTGCTGCGCCCCACCGGGCCGGTCGCACCCGCGCTCGCCGCCCGCCTCACCGCCGTCCTGCGCCGCAACCGCTGCGCCCTGCTGGTCGCCGGCCCCTGGCCGGGCGCCGTCCAGCGGCTCAGCATCCGCACCGGCCGCTGGTTCGGCCTCGGCGACGGCCACGGGCAGCTCACCGGCCGCCAGGTCGAAGCCGTCGCCGAGGGCCGGGGCACCGCGACCCGCCCCCGCACCGCCCGCCTCTGGCTTCCCGACGCGCAGGGCGCCGTCCGCGCCCTCGCCCCCGCCGAGACGCCGCTCGCCCGGCCGGCCCTGGAGGCGGTCTGAGATGCGACTCCCCCTTTCGAAGCGGCGCTGTTCGAACGCGCCGGCGGCGATGCCTGCCGCACCGGGCTGCCGCCCTCGGCTCCGCTCGGCGCAGTGGCTGCCGGGCCTTGGCGGTGACCCGGGCTCGCGGGTGCCGGGGGCAGGTGGGCCGGATGGGGTTGTTCGAACGGGTCGGCGACGGGTACCGATTCGGCCGTGCGTTCCGGCTCTGCCGGGCTTCTCGGTGGCTGAGGCCCTTCGTCCATGGCGCGATGGCCGTTCTGCTCCGGAGGCCCGGGACTGCCGGTGCCGGGGGCGGGCAGGCCGAGTGCCTGCGGAGTTGTTCGAACGGGTCGGCGGCGTGCACCGCCCCGCTCTGCGGTCGTACGTGCTGCCGGGTGCCGCCTCGGGCGCGGCGGGACCCCGCCTGCGGCGCCGCCCGGCCGGGTCGGCGGTGGTCACTGCGGCGGCCGGTCGTTGCTCGCGGGTTTCGGCGCTGCCCGGCTTCCCGGCTCCGCTCGGCCTTTCGGCTTCGCCCGGCTTCTCGGCGGTGGCGGTCCCGCACCTGCCGCGTTGCGGGGGTGGTTCGGGCGCGGGGGTGGGGGCCGTTTCGGGGCGTTGCGGCGTCGCGGCCGGTCGTGGGGGTGCGTCCGGGCGTCTGTCGGTCCCGTTCTTCCGTTCCGTCGAGTTCTTCCGAGTGGCCGGTCATGAAGCACCCCAATCCCGTTCGTAAGCAGTCCGTGAGCCGTGCCGGCGGCGGGCCGCTGTGGGGTACCTCGAAGGCGGGGGAGGCGGGGTGGGGGCCGGCGGGGCAGCGGGTGCTGGTGGTGTGGTGTCCGGACTGGCCGCTGGTGGCGACCGCGCCGGCGGGCGGGGACGCGGGGCCGGTGGCGGTGGTGGAGGGCGGCCGGGTGCTGGCGTCCTCGGACGCGGCGCGGGCGGCGGGGGTGCGGCGCGGGCAGCCGTTGCGGCTGGCGCAGCGGTTCTGCCCGGAGCTGCGGCTGCGCGACCGGGACGAGGAGGCGGAGGCGCGCCGGTTCGAGCCGGTGGTCGCGGCGGTGGAGGCGTTCACGCCGCGGGTGGAGGTGCTCCGGCCCGGGCTGTGCGCGATTCCGGTGAAGGGCCCGGCCCGGTACTTCGGCGGCGAGGAGGCGCTCACGGCCGGGATCCGGGACGCGGTCGCCGCCGCCCTGGCCGCGACCCGTCCGGTCGCCGAGCCGCAGGAGGAGCGGCCCGCCGACGCGACCGGGACGGCGGCCTGGGTGGAGGAGGTGTTCGACGAGGCGCCCACCGGGCCGGAGGCCGCCGCGCGCCCCCCGCTGACCGTGATCGACGGCGGCTCCGCCGAGCCCGCCCCGCCGTCCGGCGCCGCCCCGCTCGCCGCCGTGGCGAACCCGGAACCCCCCGAGGCCGCCGAGCCCGAACCCGAGCCCGAGCCCGAGCCGCAGCTGGCGCCACCGGCCCCGGAGCCGGAACCCCTCGCGCCGCCCCCGCGCGGCCTGCTCGGAGTCGCCGACGGCCTGTTCGCCGCCGTGCTGGCGGCCCGCGCGGAGCTGCTGGTGCCGGCCGGGCGGACCCCGGAGTTCCTCGCGCCGTACCCGGTGTCCACGCTGGGCGAGCCGGAGCTGGCGGAGCTGCTGCACCGGCTGGGCGTGGAGACGGTGGGGGCGTTCGCGGAGCTGGCGGCGGACGTGGTGGCGAACCGGTTCGGCCCGACCGGGAGCGCCGCACACCGGCAGGCCCGCGGACTGGACCCCCGCCCGCTGGCCCCCAAGGACCAGGGCCTCGACCTCGGCGTCGAGCAACTCTTCGACCCGCCCGAGGAGTTGGCGGAGCCGCTGGTGTTCGTCGGCCGCACCCTCGCCGAGCGCCTGCACACCCGGCTGGCCGAGGTCGGGCTGGCCTGCCAGCGGGTGGCGGTCGAGGTGTCCTGCGAGGGCGGCCGCACCGTCTCCCGGCTGTGGCAGCACGAGGGGCGGCTGACGGCCGCCGCGCTCGCCGAGCGGATCCGCTGGCAGTTGAACGCCTGGCAGTCCACCGGCACGTTCACCGACGCGGACGGCGCGTTCACCGCGCTGCGCCTCGTCCCGGACGGCCTGTTCCCGGACCGGGGACGGCAGTTGGCGCTGTGGGGCGAGGCCGTCGCCGAGGACCGGGTGGAGCGGGCGGTGGCCCGGGTGCAGTCGCTGCTGGGCTACGCGGGGCTGCGGCGCGGCGCGCCCGAGGGCGGCCGGGCCCCCGGCGAGCAGCAGGCGCGGCTGCCGTGGGACGAGGCCGCGCTGCGCGAGAACGCCGCGCCGCGCGAGAACCGGGAGCCGGACGCCCCCTGGCCCGGCCGGCTCACCGACCCGTCGCCGTCCGTGGTGCCGCCGGACCCGGTGCCGGTGCTGGTGCTGGACCGCGAGGGGCAGCCCGTCGCGGTGGACGGCCGGGCCGAGGTGTCCGCCCCGCCGGACCGGGTCGAACTGCACGGCCGCACCCTCAAGGTGCTCGGCTGGACCGGCCCGTGGCCCGCCGTCGAACGCTGGTGGGACCCGCGCACCGCCCGCCGCCGGGCCAGGTTCCAGGTCGCGGTGGAGGGCGGCCGGGCACTGCTGCTCACCGTCGAGGGAGGCCGGTGGTACGTCGAAGGAGCCTATGACTGACCGAAGTTGACGATGCATCAGAAGGCGTTGCCCCGGGGGGAGCAGCGAGACCCAGCCACCCCGAGACCGGAGCACCACCCGCGATGGGATTCACCAGCCACCCCTCGCTCCCCTGGACGGAGCTGCAGCGCCGGATGTCCGGCGCCCGCCCGGCGGCGCCCCCTGCCCCCGAGCAGCCCGAACGCCCCCGGCCCGCGCCGCCGAAGGACACCGTCCCGTGGGCCGAACTGCACGTCCACTCGGCGTTCAGCTTCCTCGACGGCGCCAGCGACCCCGAGCAACTCCTCGACGAGGCGGCCGCGTTGGGCATCGAGGCGATGGCGATCACCGACCACGACGGGTTCTACGGGGCGGTCCGGCTGGCCGAGGCCGCCAAGGGCACCGGCATCCGCACGGTGTTCGGCGCCGAGCTCACCGTCGGCCCGGACGACCACCTGCTGGTGCTGGCCCGCGACCCGGAGGGCTACCGGCGGCTGTCCGCCGCGATCAGCGCCGCCCAACTGCGCGGCGGCGCCAAGAACAACCCGCGCTACGCGTTCGAGGAACTCGCCGACGCCCACCACGGCCACTGGGCGGTGCTCTCCGGCTGCCGCCGGGGCCGGGTCCGGCACGCCCTGGAGACCGCCGGCGACGACGCCGCCGAGCAGCAACTCCGTTCCCTCGCCGAGGCGTTCGGCCCAGACAACGTGTACGTGGAGCTGACCGACCACCGGCTGCCCGGCGACGACCTGCGCAACGACCGGCTCGCCGCGCTCGCCGCCCGCACCGCGCTGCCGCTGGTCGCCACCAACAACGTCCACCACGCCGCGCCCGCCCAGGGCCGGCTCGCCCAGACCCTGGCCGCCCTGCACGAACGCCGCACCCTGGAACAGGCCGCGCCGTACACCATGGCCGCCGGCACCGCGCACCTGCGCTCCGGCCGCGAGATGGCGGGCCGGCTGCGCAGGTTCCCCGGCGTCCAGCAGGCCACCGTCGACCTCGCCCGGGCCTGCGCCTTCGACTTCGCCACCCTCGACCCGCAACTGCCCGGCTACCCCGTCCCCGACGGCCGCACCGAGAGCAGCCACCTGCGCGACCTGGTCGCCGAGGCCGGACCGCTGCGCTTCGGCCCCGGCAACGACCGGGCCCGCCGCCAACTCGCCCGCGAACTCGACGTGATCGAGACCCGCGACCTCGCCGGATACTTCCTGATCGTCCACGACATCGTCGAGTTCTGCCGCCGCGAGGACATCTGGTGCCAGGGCCGCGGCTCCGCCGCCAACTCCGCGGTCTGCTACGCCCTCGGCATCACCGCCGTCGACCCCGTCCACTACGGCCTGCTGTTCGAACGCTTCCTCAGCGTGGCCCGCGACGGGCCGCCCGACATCGACCTCGACATCGAGAACCGCCGCCGCGAGGAGGTCATCCAGTACGTGTACGGGCGCTACGGCCGCGCCCACGCCGCCCAGGTCGCCAACGTCATCACCTACCGCCCCCGGCTCGCGCTGCGCGACGCCGCCCGGGCGCTCGGCTACCCGTCCGAGCAGGTGGACGCCTTCACCCGGCAGGTCGAGTTCCGCGGCACCGTCCAGGACGACGCCGTCATCCCCGCCGACGTCCTCGAACTCGGCAACCAACTCCACGGCCTGCCACGCCACTTGGGCATCCACTCGGGCGGCATGGTGCTCACCCGGGAACCCGTCGGCGAGATCTGCCCCACCGAATGGGCCCGGATGCCCGGCCGCTCCGTCCTGCAGTGGGACAAGGACTCCACCGCCGGTGCCGGACTCGTCAAGATCGACCTGCTCGGCCTCGGCATGCTCGCCGCCCTGCACGACGCCTGCGACCTGATCGAACAGCACTACGGCGAGAAGCTCGACCTCGCCACCATCCCCAAGCACGACGACCAGGTCTACGACATGCTCTGCCGGGCCGACACCGTCGGCGTCTTCCAGGTCGAGTCCCGCGCCCAGATGGCCACCCTGCCCCGGCTCAAGCCCCGGCACTTCTACGACCTGGTGGTCGAGGTCGCGCTGATCCGCCCCGGCCCGATCCAGGGCGGCTCCGTCCACCCCTACCTGCGCCGCCGCGACGGCGTCGAACCCGTCGAGATCCCGCACCCCACCATGGAACGCGCCCTCGCCAAGACCCTCGGCGTCCCGCTGTTCCAGGAACAGATGATGCAACTCGCCATCGACTGCGCCGGATTCACCCCCGACGAGGCCGACCGGCTGCGCCAGGCCATGGGCGCCAAACGCTCCCTGGAACGCGTCGCCGTGCTGCGCACCCGGCTGCTGGAAGGCATGGCCGAACGCGGCATCCCGCCGGAGACCGCCGAGGACGTCTACGCCAAGATCGAGGCCTTCTCCAACTACGGCTTCCCCGAGTCGCACGCGATCAGCTTCGCCTACCTGGTGTGGGCCAGCGCCTGGCTCAAGTACCACCACCCGGCGGCCTTCACCTGCGCGCTGCTCGCCAACCAGCCGATGGGCTTCTACTCCCCGCTCAGCCTGATCACCGACGTCCGCCGGCACGGCGTGCGGGTGCGCGGCGTGGACGTCGCCGTCAGCGAACCCGGCCCCACCCTGGAGCCCGGGCACCACCCGTCCTACCCGCACCCCCACACCGCCGGAACCCCGCAGGCCGCGATCCGGCTCGGCCTCACCTCGGTGCGCGGCCTGGGCCGGGCCCAGGCCGAGACCATCGCGGCCGGCCGGCCCTACGCCGACCTGGAGGACTTCGCCCGCCGCACCGGCCTGCCCAAGCCGGTCATGGAGGCCCTCGCCACCGCCGGCGCGTTCTCCTGCTTCGGGCTGAGCCGCCGCCGGGCCCTGTGGTCCGCCGGCCTGTACGCCGCCGCCGACCCCGACTCGCTGCCCGGCACCCTCCCCGGCGCGGACGCCCCGCCACTGCCCGCGATGACGCCGATCGAGGAGACCATCGCCGACCTGTGGGCCACCGGCAGCTCCGCCACCAGCCACCCCGTCCAGCACCTCCGGGACGCCCTGCACCGGGCCGGCGCCGTCACCGCCGCCGCCCTCCAGGACGTCCCGCCCGGCACCCCCGTCCTGGTCGGCGCGCTGGTCACCCACCGCCAACGCCCGCCCACCGCGGGCGGCGTGCTCTTCCTCAGCCTGGAGGACGAGACCGGCCTGATCAACGTCATCTGCAACCGCCCCGTCTGGGAGGCCCACCGCCGCACCGTCCTGGAACGCGCCGGTCTGCTCATCCACGGCACCGTCGAACGCACCCACGGCGCGACCAACCTGATCGCGACCCGCATCTCGCCGCTGCGGCTGGGGATCTGACGGACCGAAACAGTGGTCGGGCACCTCCCGGAGGGCTGCGGAAAGCGCTTGCTGAGGTCGGTACGGTGGTGTCCGACCGAGGAGACGATCATGTTCAGACGCCCTGCTGCGGCCGTCCTTGCCGCGACCGCTGTCGCCGCCGTGGGCTGCACCGCCGCCGAGCCCCGGGCGGCCGCGCCCGCCTCGGCCTCCGCGCCCGCCTCGGCCTCCGCGCCCGCCTCGGCCTCCGCGCCCGCTTCCGTGGGGCCCGGGCCGGCGTGCAGTGCCGCGCCCAGCCCGACCAAGAGCTGGATGGGAGCCTGGGCGGGGCCGCTGCCGGACGAGATCCGCTGCCTGCCCCACGTGCTGGACGGCTCCTACGCCCACCAGCCGCCCGCGCCGGACGTCTCCGAGGGCGGCACGAACGCCGTCATGATCACCGTCCTGCCCGAGACCACCCGCGAACAGACCCTGGCCCTGTGCCTGCGGATCACCGAACTCGGCTACGGCCTCGGCGGCCCGCACCAGGTCGCGACGCTCTCGGTCAGCGGCGGCACCGGCCACTACATGTCGATACCGACCCAGCCTTCCTGCTACGAAGTCCGCTGAGCGGCGCGCGCGGGACGGTCGGCGACGGTCCGGGCTCAGCGCAGGGGCTTGCGGCCCCCGCCGGGCGGGCCCGCGAACGCCTGGGCGTGCGGGAGCCAGGCGTTCGCCGTGTCGCCCACGACCGTCAGGGCGAGGTCGTCGAGGTGGCGGCGCTGGGTGACCAGCAGGCAGAAGTCCAGCGCCGGGCCGGACACCCGGTCGGCGGCGTCCTCCGCGCCCCACGTCCACAACTCGGCTGACGGCGACAGGAGTTCGAATCGGATCGGGGCGGTGGGCGCGGGCAGCCCGTGCGCGGCGAACGCGAAGCCGACGGTACGGACGCCCAAGTGGGCGACGTGCCGCAGGCGGTCGGTCGGCGCGCGGTCCACGCCGAGCGCGTCCGCGACGTCCTGGCCGTGCGCCCAGGTCTCCATCAGCCGGGCCGTCAGCATCGAACGGGCCTTCATCGGCGGCCCGAACCACGGCAGCCGCACCTCCGCCGGCACCCCCGCCAACACCTGCGCCACCTCCGCCCGGCCCGCCCGCCAGCGCCCCAGCAGCGCGGCCGGCTCCTCGCCGAAGCCCTCCGCCGCACCCCGGTCCACCGCCGCGAGCCCGTCCGCGAACTCCCGCCCCAACGCCGCGACGAACCCCTCCGGGTCCCGCGCAGCGAGCAGCGTCCACCGGTCCGTCCACGCCAGATGCGAGACCTGATGCGCCACCGTCCACCCGACCGCCGGCGTCTCGCCCGCCAGCCCGCCCGCGTCCAAGTCCCTGACCAGGGAGTCCAGTTCCTCCCCCTCCGCCAACAAGTCCGCCACCAGCCCGTCCACCCGCCACCCCTCTCGCGACCACGCCCGACCACCCCCTCCTACCCCACCCGCCCCCGCCCCAGCCCCACAGGGGCATACCCCGCGCGGCGGCCCTCCCCATCCCCGCACCAGACCTGCGCCTCCGGCTGCCTGCAGCGAGCTTCGCCTGCAGAGACGCACCCTCGCGGCTGCGTGCAGTGGTTCTCCGCGCCACAGTTCCCGGTTGAGCCCCCTGCCACGCGATGGCACTTGTCCCCCTGGCCCCTGCCCCGCGCAGCGAGCTCTGGTGCTCCTGCCTCGGCCCCACGTAGCGGCCTTTCGTTCTCCTGCCCAGTGCCGCGCAGCGGGCTCTGGTGTTCCTGCCTCTGCCTCGCGCGGCGGGTTCTTGTGCCCCTGGCCCGTGCAACGGCTTTTCGTTCTCCTGCCCAGTGCCGTGCAGCGAGCTCTGGTGTTCCTGTCTCTGCCTCGCGCGGCGGGTTCTTGTGCTCCTGGCCCCTGGCCCGCGCAGCGGGTTCTCGTGCCCCTGGCCTGTGCAGCGGCCTTTCGTTCTCCTGCCCAGCGCCGCGCAGCGAGCTCTGGTGCTCCTGCCTCTGGCCTGTGCAGCGGCCTTTCGTCCTCCTGCCCCTGCCCCGCGCAGCGGCCTTTCGTCCTCCTGCCCCTGCCCCGCGCAGCGGCCTTTCGCACTTCTACCCCAGCCCCGCGCAGCGGCCTTTCGTACTTTCGCCCCTGGCCCGCGCAGCGGGTTCTCGTTCTCCCGTCCCCTGCCCCGCGCAGCGGGTTTCGTTGCGGGGCGGTCGGCGGGCGGCGTGGTCTGATGAACCGTCAGGTGGTGAGCGGGAGGGCGGTGGCAGGGATGCGGGTGGTGGTGGTCGGGGCCAACGGGGAGATCGGTCGGTGTGTGGTGACCGAGGCGATGGCGCGGGGGCATCTGGTGACGGCGGTGGTGCGGCGGCCGGAGGAGTACCAGGGGCTGGCGATCAGGGTGGAGCGGGGCGACGTGCTGGATCCGGGGGACGTGGCGCGGGTCGCGGCGGGGGCGGAGGCGCTGGTGAGCGCGGTGGGGGGCGGGGACGGCCCGGGGCGGGGGCGGCTGATCGAGCCGGCCGCGCACGCGCTGGTCGCGGGGCTGCGTCAACTCGGCGACGGCGCACCGAGGTTGCTGGTGGTCGGCAGCGCGGGGAGCCTCACTGTCCCGGGAGGTTCGCGGCTGTGGGACGAGCCGTCGGTGACCGCCCGCCAGCTGGAGGTGATGCGGGCGCACGGCCGCGCGCTGGAGTACCTGCGCACCGTCAGCGACCTGGACTGGACGGTGCTCAGCCCGCCGCAGAGCCTGCTGCCGGGCGAGCGCACCGGCCAGTACCGGACGGCGGGCGACGAGTTGGTGGCCACCCCGGACGGCCTGTCCACCATCTCACGGCCGGATTTCGCGACCGCCCTGGTGGACGAGCTGGAGTCGCCCCGCCACCACGGTGAGCGCTTCACCTGCGGCTACTGAAATCGCCCTCCGCCGCCGGAGAGCAGTACCGCCGTCCCCAGGAACAGCAGCTCGGCCGTCGCGCCCAGTACGGCCACCGGCAGTACGGCCGTCAGCACCATGTGCCCCATGCCCACCGGCTGCCGCTTGCGGCGCAGCACCGCGCGGAGCTGCACCACCGCCCAGGCGGGCCCGACGAGGTTCAGCAGCAGCGCGCAGGCCGCCAACGGCGGTCGCGGGTCGAACAGATGGCGGCCGACCGCCCGGCCGACCTCCTCGTCGAGGAAGAGGGCGAACATCGCGCTCGCCCAGCCCCCGACGATCAGCGCCAGGCAGACCCGCGCCCGGAGCCACCACGGCCTTCCCTCGTCGCTCACGTCGAACCCCCCACGGCCGTACGGTCATTGAGACCCGAACAGTAGCGGAGCGGAGCCCGTCAGCCGAGTTGGATCGAGCGCTTGGCCAGGCCCATCCAGAAGCCGTCGATGACGCTGCGCTGGTTGCCGAGGTCGGGTTCGGCGGCGCCGAGGGTGACGAAGAGCGGGGCGAAGTGCTCGGTGCGGGGGTGGGCGAGGCGGCCGGCGGGGGCCTTGTGCTCGAAGTCGAGGAGGGCGTCGAGGTCGTGGGCTTCGAGGGCGCGGCGGCCCCAGTCGTCGAAC
Source organism: Kitasatospora sp. NPDC004531 (assembly GCF_053602195.1). Classification (NCBI taxonomy): domain Bacteria; kingdom Bacillati; phylum Actinomycetota; class Actinomycetes; order Kitasatosporales; family Streptomycetaceae; genus Kitasatospora; species Kitasatospora sp. NPDC004531. Next base: position 26,832 of record NZ_JBSGDD010000066.1, read on the forward strand.
TCGGCCATCACGGAGGTGACCCGGCCGTCGGGGGAGAGCGCGCGCAGGTTGTGGGTGAAGAAGCCGGAGCCGACGATCAGGACGCCCTCGTCGCGCAGCGGGGCGAGCTTGCGGCCGATGGCGAGCAGGGCCTGCGGGTCGAGGGTGGGCAGCGAGATCTGCAGGACCGGGATGTCCGCGTCGGGGTACATCTCGACCAGCGGGACGTACGCGCCGTGGTCCAGGCCGCGGTCCGGTACGTCCTGCACGGGGGTGCCGGCGGTGCGCAGCAACTTGCGGACGGAGTCGGCGAGTTCGGGCGCGCCGGGGGCGGCGTACCGGACCTGGTAGTAGTGCTCGGGGAAGCCCCAGAAGTCGTACACCAGCGGGATGGTCCGCACCGCGCCGATCGCCAGCGGGGCTTCCTCCCAGTGCGCGGAGACCATCAGGATCGCCTTGGGCCGGGGCAGGTCGGCGGACCAGGCGGCGAGCTGGCCGGGCCAGATCGGGTCGTCGGCGAGCGGGGGCGCGCCGTGCGAGAGGTAGAGAGCGGGCATGCGCTCGGTCGCGGCGGTGCTCATGGGTCCGTCCTCCTGGCAGTCGTTCAAATTTGAACCCAACGCCCTCGACGGTACACCTGAGTTCAAATTTGAACAACCGGAGTAGGATGCGGAGCATGGACGAACCCCGCTGGCTCGACGACACCGAGATGGCCGCCTGGCGCGGATTCGTCGAGGCCACCAACCTGGTCGCCCGCCGCCTGGAGCGCCAGCTCAAGGACGACGCGGGGCTGTCGCACACCCAGTACGAGATCCTGGTGCAGCTGTCCGCCGCCCCGGAGGGCTCGCTGCGGATGACCGACCTGGCCGACCGGCTGGTCACCTCCAAGAGCGGCCTGACCTACCAGGTCACCCAGCTGGAGAAGGCGGGGCTGGTCGGCCGCCGCTCCTGCCCCAGCGACGTGCGCGGGGTGTTCGCCGAGCTCACCGAGCAGGGCTGGCAGGCGCTGCGGGCCGCCGCCCCGGGGCACGTCGCCGCCGTCCGCGAGACGCTGATCGACGTGCTCACCCCGAAGCAGCTCGCCGCGCTGGCCGACAGCCTCGGCACGGTGGCCGACCGGCTGCGCGCCGCCGACGCCTGACCGCGGCCGTCAGATCGTCGCCGCGCGGACGCAGAGCACGTCCGGCAGGTGCGAGGTGATCAGCGACCAGTTCTCGCCGCCGTCGGGCGAGCCGTACACCTCGCCGTTGCGGTTGCCGAAGTAGACGCCCGCCGGGTCGGCGTCGTCGGTGCACAGGGCGTCGCGCAGGACGACGCCGTAGTGGTTGCCGGACGGCAGGCCGGTCTCCAGGGGCTGCCAGGTCTCGCCCGCGTCGGTGGTGCGGAAGACCCGGCAGCGGCGGTCCACCGGCAGCCGGGCGTAGTCGGCGTCCAGCGGGAACAGGTACGCGGTGCCCGAGGTGTGCGGGTGGGCGGCCACGCCGAAGCCGAAGTCGGCGGGCAGGTCGCCGGAGATCGACTTCCAGGTGCGGCCGGAGTCGTCGCTGCGGTACACCCCGCCGTGGTTCTGCAGGTAGAGGCGGTCCGGGTCGGCCGCGTCCCGGGCGATCTTGTGCACGCACTGGCCGTACTCGGGGAACCGGTCCGGCAGGAAGTCCGCCCTGATGCCGGTGTTGGACGGCTCCCAGCCGCGACCGCCGTCCTCGGTGCGGTAGACGCCGCCGGAGGAGACCGCCACCGTCAGCACGTCGGGGTCGCGCGGGTCGGTGAGCACGGTGTGCATGCCCTGGCCGCCGAAGCCCGCGCCCCAGTGCTCGCGCTGCGGGTGGTCCCACAGGGCGTCGACCAGCTCGAAGGACTCGCCGCCGTCGGTGGAGCGGAACAGCGCGGCCGGCTCGGTGCCCGCGTACACCACGCCCGGCGCCTCCGGGCCGGCCGGCTGGAGCTGCCACACCCGCACCAGCGAGGCGCCCGTCCGCTCGGGGAAGCGCACGGCGGGCCGCGCGGGCTCCTGCCAGCTGGCGCCGAGGTCGTCCGAGCGGTGCACGGACGGGCCCCAGTGGCTGCTGTCCGCACCCACCAGCACCCTGACGCGCCCGTCCCGGCGGTCGATGCCCACCGAGTAGATCGCGTTCATCTGGAAGTGCGGCCCGGTGAACTCCCACCGCCCGCGGTCCGAACTGCGGCCCAGGAACAGGCCCTTCTGCGTGCCGACGGCCAGCAGGACATCCCGTACGTCGCTCATCGTGAACCATCCGGAACTCGGGGTGTGCGCGGTCCCGCAGCAGTCTCCTCCGGGCCCCCGACACGCGCACGGCAGCGCGCCGCGACCCGCCGCGGGTGCACGGTGGAATGGATGGCCCGCCCTCACGACCCGGTCCGGTTCCCGGACGGCAGGCCGGTTTCCAGGGGTTGCCAGGTGGTGGCGGAACCATCAAAGCGCTGAGGCGCGTTCGTCCAACTCGGCGACGCCGGCCACTCCGGGGAGTCGGGACAGTCGGGCACGCATGTCGTGCACCGCGTCCTCGATCTTGACGGAGCGGATTCCGTCGGAGCACTCCAGGAATTCGTGCCAAGCGGCGAGGGCTCCGTGTACGTCGTCCCGGCGAAGGCGGACGGTGCCGAGGTCGGCGAGGACGATCGCCCGGCTGCGGCGGCGGTCGAGGCCGTGGATGTCGAGGGCGTGGTGCAGGTGGTCCTGGGCGGCCTCGTAGTCGCCGAGCCGGGCGAGGATCATGCCGGAGTGGTGGGCCCACCGTCCGATGCTGAAGTGCGATGCCCAGGACTCCCCGGGCTCCAGCGCGGAGCGTTCGATGCTGGTCTGGGAGGCGGCCAGGTAGTGGGTTGCGGTGCGGCGGTCGCCGTCCTGGGCGGCGGCGTCGGACAGGGTGACCTGGTAATACGCCAGGGCCTTGGGGTCGTCGAGGTGCTTGGCCTCGTCGACGCAGGCTTCGGAGAGGCGGACGGCGGCAGCGCGGTGGCCGAGGTCGATGGCCTGGACGGCGAGGCCGCGCAGGGCGGTGGCGGAGAGTTCGGCGTCGCGGGCTTCGGCGGCCAGGCTGTAGGAGTGCGCGTAGTACTGCTGAGCGAGACCCTGGTTGCCTTCGTCCTGGGCCATCCACCCTGCGAGGTGGACGAGTTGAGCGGTAGCGGCGTACAGCTCGCGGCCGACGGCCTCGGTCCAGGTGCCGTTCAGCCAGCGGTCGACGTCGGCGTTGAGGTAGTGCACGACCAGGTGCCGGGCGTGGCCGCCGCCGAGTTCGGCGGCGGCGTCGCCGAGGGCCCGGGTCATCTGCCGGATCGCGGTGACCTCGCCGCGGCCGACGCGGACGGTGCCGCCGGCCTGGAGGCGTGTTCGCCGGGTGATGCTGTCGAGATCAGGCAGGCCGAGGGCTGCGAGTGCGTATCCGCTGGAGGCCGCGAGAAATTGCCGTCGTTCCACGTCGTTCCTTCCCAGCGCGAGGACTGAAGCCACCGTATCGCCAGGACGTGGATGCTCTTCGGCGATTGGCGATCCACCTGCCGCACCTGCCGGTTGGAGATCCAGAACGTCGATCAGGAACGGCATCCAGTACTTCGGGACGCGGCCTCCGCGCTCCCACCGGGAGACCTGATCACGCTGCGGCCCGGCCGCGCCCTTGCCCTCCGCAATGCCGAGTTCCTTCCCCAGGCGGCCTTGCGACCAGCCCTTCTTCGTCCTCGCGGACCTGATTGCCGCCCCGATCGCCTTGGCGTCGTCCGACACGGGTTCCCCTCCCCAGGTCGACACGGGCCGACAACTGGCCTACAGCCTGGCACCTGCCGCCCGAGCGTGCACAGCCGTTGACTGAGAGTCAGCCGCTCGGGGTGGTCCTGAACATCGCCGCCGTGACCATGCTCGGCATCGCCGTGCGCCACGGCGGGACCGCTGCCGTCGGCTCGCCGTCCGCCGCCGAACTGCCGGACAGCGTTCCGGCGGACGCCTGACCGGCCCTACCTCGCCCCAATGTTCTGGATGGGATTGCCATGAAACGCCGTGCAGCCATGATCGGCCTGGGCCACCAAGCCGTCGAAGACCACCTCCCGGGCCTGACCGAGGCCGGCAAGGCCGAACTCGTCGCGCTCTGCGACAGCGACCCCGACGCACTGCGGGCCCAGCAGCAGGCCTACCGGGCGCCCGGGTTCACCGACTTCCGGCAGATGCTGGACGAGGCGGAGCCGGACTTCGTGATCGTCGCGGTGCCGCACCACGTCGGCCGTCAGGTCGTCCAGGAGTGCGCCGCCCGGGGCGTCCACGTGCTCAAGGAGAAGCCCTTCGCCACCTCCCCGGAGGAGGCCAGGGAACTGGCGGAGATCTGCAAGCGCGGGCGGATCGAGCTGATGGTCGCCCTCCAGCGCCGCTTCAACCCGATCTGCACCAGCACCATCGGGCTCCTCGACCAGATCGGCACTCCGTTCCTGATCGACGGCCAGTACACCTTCCACACCGACCACCCCGAAGCCGGATGGCGGGGCGACGTCCGGCAGGCCGGCGGCGGCTGCATCATCGACATGGGCTACCACCTGATCGACCTGCTGCTGTGGTACTTCGGCCTGCCCGAGCGGATCATCGCCGAGTTCTCCACCGCCGCGCTGCCCGACGCGGACTACGACGCGGAGGACACCGCCGTCGTGCAGCTCGGCTACGACGGCGACCTCTACGGCTCCCTGCTGCTGTCCCGCTGGATGGCGCCGAAGACCGAACGCCTGAACGTCGTCGGCACCCGCGGCTCCGTCCTGCTGACCAAGGGAGTCGTCCAGCGCCTGAACCTGGACGGCACCGTGGTCGAGGAACTGAGGCGCCCGCACGCCCCGGCCGGCGCCGCGACCGCCCAGATCGACCACTTCTGCCGGGTCCTGGACGGTCAGCGCCCCAATACCTCCGGCCCCGACCAGCACCTCGCCCACGCCGCGTTCATCGCGTCCTGCTACCGCTCCAAGGCGGCCGGACGGTATGTCAACCCGAAGGAGATGCTGTGACCAGTACGCTCGCCCTGCTGGGCGGCTGGCCCGCCGTCACCGCCACCGGTCCGCACTTCCAGTGGCCGCCGATCGACGGCGGCACCCGCGCCAAGGTCGCCGCCCAGCTCGACACCGCGATCTCCCTCCCGGGTCGCTCCGGCATCGTCGCTGACCTGGAGGACGGCCTCCAGGAGTATTTCGGCGTCCGCCACGCGATCACCACCGCCTCGGGCACCTCCGCCCTGCACACCGCGTACTGGGCGGCGGGCGTCCGCCCCGGCGATGAGGTGATCGTTCCGGCCTGGACCTTCCACGCCACCGCTTCCCCGTTGTTCAGCCTCCGAGCGGTGCCGGTGTTGTGCGAGACCGGCCCGGACGGCAACATCGACCCGGCCCGGATCGAGGAGCTCGTCACCCCGCGCACCCGCGCGATCATGGTCACCCACCTGTGGGGACGGCCCGCAGACATGGCCGAGGTCATCACGGTGGCGAACACCCACGACCTGCTGGTTTTGGAGGACGGCTCGCACGCCCACGGCGCGAGCGTCGCGGGGCAGAAGGTCGGCACGTTCGGGCTGGCGTCGGCCTTCTCCCTCAACGGCCCGAAGCCGCTGTCGGGCGGCGAGGGCGGCTTCGTCCTCACCGACGACGACGAGACGTACTACCGCACCATCGCCTTCGCGCACTACAACAAGCGGGCCAGGGGCGAGATCCCGGAAGGCCATCCGCTCGCGCGGTACGCGGCCACCGGGGCCGGTCTCAAGCTCCGCATCCACCCCTTGGCCGCCGCTCTCGCCCACGACCAACTCCACCGCCTCGACAGCTACCTCGCCGGACGCGCGGAGATCGCCCGCTACCTCAGCCGGCAGCTGGCCGTCATCCCCGGTCTGGAGATCATGCCGATGCCCGAAGGGGTGATCCCGTCCTGGTACGGGTTGACGATCATCTACAAGCCGGACGAGCTCGGCGGTCTGCCGATCGACAGGTTCCACCGCGCGCTGGTCGCGGAGGGCGCCACCGAGTTCGACCGGCCCGGCTCCACCTGCCCGATGAACCTGTTGCCGCTGTACCAGCAGCCGCACCTGCTGTTCTCCGGCCACCCGCACTCCCACCGCCCGTACCGGGCCGGGGACTTCCCCGTCGCCGAACACACTCACGCGCACACGATCAAGCTCCCGGTCTGGCACCGTGAGGAGGATTTGGAGCTGGCCGAGCAGTACGTCCGCGCGGCCGTCAAGATCAGCGACCACCACAAGGAGCTGCTGTGATCGTCACCTCCCCCGAATTCGTGGCCGACCTGGCGGCCGCCGCCGAAGCTGACGGCGTCAGCGGCTTCGTCGCCGCGGCCGTCATCAGCCACGACGGCCGCACCCTGTTCGTCCGGCGCAACCCGGACGACTACATGGGCGGCCTGTGGGAGATCCCCTCCGGCACCGTCGAGGCCGACGAGAGCATCCTGGATGCCGTGCATCGCGAGACCGCTGAGGAGACCGGCCTCACCATCAGCGAGATCACCGGCTACCTCGGGCACTTCGACTACCGGAACAGCCGCGGCACCACCACGCGGCAGTTCAACTTCTCGGCGACCGTGGAGAAGACGGAGCCGGTGATCCTCACCGAGCACGACGCCTACCGATGGGCGCCGGCCGGCGATCTGCCCGAAGTGACCGAGTCGGTGAGGAGGTTGATCACCACCTGACCGGTCTCCGCGCCGGGTTCTGCGGCGCGGGGCACGGTGGAATGGATGGCCCGCGCAGATGGTTTATGATTCAACAAGACACCGACGGAGGAGAACCCCATGGCATCCACGATCGACCTGCGCCGCGCCGACCAGCGCTTCCACACCCGCGCCGGCTGGCTGGACTCCAAGCACTCCTTCTCGTTCTCCCACCACTGGGACCCGGCGAACACCCACTTCGGCCTGCTGCTGGTCTCCAACGACGACATCGTCGCCCCCGGCACCGGCTTCGAGACCCACCCCCACCGGGACATGGAGATCATCACCTGGGTGCTCGACGGCGGCCTGGTCCACCAGGACTCCGAGGGCCACAACGGCGTCATCTACCCGGGCCTCGCCCAGCGGATGAGCGCCGGCACCGGCATCCTGCACAGCGAGAAGAACGACTCCTGGACGCTCACCGGCGAGCCGCAGCACCAGGACCCGGTCCGCTTCATCCAGATGTGGACCATCCCGGACACCGCGGGCATCGTCCCCGGCTACGAGCAGCTCGACATCAACGACCAGCTCTCCCAGGGCGGTTGGACCACCCTCGCGTCCGGCATGAGCAAGCACGGCAACCAGCGGGCGATCGGCATCCGGCAGAAGCACGCCGCGCTGCACGTCGCCCGGATCCGCCCGAACGAGACCCTGGAACTCGCCACCGCCCCGTTCGTCCACCTCTTCGTGGCGCGCGGCGAGGCCGCCGTCGAAGGCGCCGGCCTGCTCCACGAGGGCGACGCGCTGCGCATCACCGGCGCCGAGGGCCAGCGGGTCACCGCCGGCCCGGAGGGCGCCGAGCTGCTCCAGTGGGAGATGACCGCCACCCTCAACTGACCCGGTCCGACCGGCCCGTCGAGCGGCAAACCAGCCGCCCGGCGGGCCTTTCGCGTGTCCGCGAACGCTGCGGAGTCGGGCGCGTACCCGCGAGGGCACGGCTGCGGCGGTCCGGCGGCGGGCATGACGAAGGGGCGCCGGGGGATACCCGGCGCCCCTTCTCGTCAACGGGCTTGCCGTAGGCGTCAGTTCTGCGAGGCCTTCTGCGCCGCCACGCCGGCGTGGACCTCGGCCATGTCGAGCTTGCGGGCCTGGCCGATCAGGTCTTCCAGGGCGGCTTCGGGGAGCGCGCCCGGCTGGGCGAAGACCAGGACGCCCTCGCGGATGATGGCCAGCGTCGGGATCGAGCGGATCTCGAACGCCGCCGCGAGCTCCTGCTGCGCCTCGGTGTCGACCTTCGCGAAGGTGATGTCCGGGTGCTTCTCGGCGGCCCGCTCGAAGACCGGCGCGAACTGGCGGCAGGGACCGCACCAGGCCGCCCAGAAGTCGATCAGGACGAACCCCTTGCCGTCCTCACCCTGGACCACCTCGTCGAAGTTGTCCTTGGTCAGTTCCACCGTGCTCATCGCCGCCACCTGCCTTCCACAGCCGGGTATCTCCGGAGCGGGCCCCGTTCGGACCCACGCCCGCCACAACCCCGCCACCTGCGGAACTATTCCGGGCACCCGGCTCGCACTGAACGTTCCGGGCCCGCCGTACGTACCCCCGGGCGAATCGGTCGAACCCCGGGTCGCCCCGGGCCGGCCGCCCCCTCCCCGACGGGAGCACCCCCATGACCACCACCGGCAGCACGCTCCACCGCCGCCGCCTCACCCTGTTCGCCGCCGGCGCGCTGGCCTCCGCCGCCCTGGTCGCCGGCTGCGGCAGCAGCGGCAGCGGCTCGTCCTCGGCGGCGCACACCGGCAGCCAGACCCAGGCCACGCTGATGACCGCGCACAACGGCACCCTCGGGACGCTGGTCACCGACGGGCAGGGCTTCACCCTGTACCGCTTCGACCGGGACACCAACAACCCGTCGGCGTCGCACTGCACCGGCTCCTGCGCCACCCTGTGGCCGCCCGAACTCACCACCGGCAGCGGCGCGCCCGCCCTCAAGGGCATCGACAGCAAGCTGGTCTCCACCGTCACCCGCGACGACGGCACCCGTCAAGTCACCCTGAACGGCTGGCCGTTGTACCGCTACACCCCGGACACCAAGCCCGGCCAGACCAACGGCCAGGGCGTCGACGGCACCTGGTTCGCGGCCACCCCGACCGGCGAGAAGGCGATGCCGGGCGCCGCCCCGAGCATGCCGTCCGGCGGCGGGTACTGAGGCGGGTACCGAACGGGCGAAACACCGTGCAGCGGACGGCGGCAGGGCCGGGGCGGGCGCGGCCCCGCGCCGCGCACCCGTCGTCCCCGATCGACCGGGCCCGGCGCCCGCGCGAGGATGGCGCCGTGGCCGAGCACCCCCGCACCACCGGTCACGACGACGCGGCGGCCGGGCGCCCCGCCGGACGCCCCACCGGCCCCGCCGCCGAGGACCGGCTGATGCGCGCCCTGTACCGCGAACACGCCCGCCCGCTGTACGGGATGGTGCTGCACCTGGTCGGCGGCGACCGCCAGCGCGCCGAGGACGTCGTCCAGGAGACCCTGGTCCGCGCCTGGCGGCACCTCGACCGGCTCGACACCGACGGCCGCAGCCTGCGGCCCTGGCTGGCCACCGTCGCCCGGCGGATCGTCATCGACGGCCGGCGCGGGCGGCGGGCCCGGCCCCGCGAAGTCCCCGACGGCGAACTGGAACGGATCCCCGCCGAGGACGAGCTCGACCGGGTGCTGCGGCTGATGACCCTCACCGACGCGCTCGGCTCGCTGTCCGAGGCGCACCGCGCCGCGATCACCGAGACCTACCTGCGCGGACGCACCGCCACCGAGGCCGCCGCCGTCCTCGGCGTGCCGCCCGGCACCGTCCGCTCCCGGCTGCACTACGCCCTGCGAGCCCTCCGGCTCGCCCTGGAGGAACGGGGAGTGACACCATGACCACCCCCGACCACGGGCCCGGCCCGCACGGCGACCTGGCCGCCCACCTGCTCGGCGCGCTCGAACCCGAGCGGGAGGCCCGGTTCGCCGCGCACCTCGCGCACTGCCCGCGCTGCACCGCCGAGGCTGCCGAGCTGGCCCCCGTCACCGCGCTGCTGGCCGAACTCGCGCCCGCCGCAGGCCGGGACGCCGCGCCGCCCGAGCCGCCGCCCGAGCTGCTGGACCGGCTGGCCGGCCAGGTGGCGGCCGAACGGCGGCGCGCCAAGGTGCGGCGGCTGGTCCTGGCCGCCGTCGCGGCGATCCTCGCGCTGGGCGGCCCCGCCGTCACCTGGGCGCTCACCGAAGGGCCCCAAGTCGCCGCCGTGGCACAGCAGTTCAGCGCCACCGACGCGGCCACCGGGGTATCCGCCACGGTCGGCGTGGACCCCGCCGCCTGGGGCAGCCGGATCACCCTCGACCTCGGGCACCTGTCCGGCCCGCAGAGCTGCACGCTGGTCGCCGTCGGCACGGACGGCTCGCGGCAGACCGTCACCAGCTGGACCGTCCCCGCCACCGGCTACGGCGCCACCACCGGGCTGCGCACCGGCGGCGGCACCGGGCTCGCCCCGTCCGCGATCGCCCGCTTCGAGGTGCACTCCGGTGCCGCCGTCCTGGTCACCGTCCCCGCCCGGCGGTGAACACCCCGGCGCGGCACACTGGGGATGAGGAGGCCACGCGGGCCCGGGAGTGACCTGCCGCGGGTCGCGTGGACGGCCGAGATGCATCCCATTCCCCTGCTCTGCCCGCGCTGCGGCGAGCCGCAGCAGGTCGTCCACATCGACGACCCGCACCACCCGATCCGGGTGGTGCACACGGAGACCGGCCGCGAGGACTGCGAACCGGCCCCCGGCAACGGCGGGCCCGCGCCCGCGAACCCGCCGGAACGCTGAACACCCTGCACCCACCCCGGGAGGTGGCGGCCATGAAGACACTGGTCGGATGGCACATCGAGATGGAATTCGAGGAGGACGGCAACCGCACCAGAGCCGCGGCCATGGTCCGCCTCGGCGACGGGACGGAGCTGCGCGCGCACGGCTACTCCACCCGCCACCACTCCGACAGCCCGCAGCTGCGGGTCGGCGAGGAGGTCGCCGGGGCGCGCGCCCTGAACGACCTCGCCATGCAACTGCTCACCAAGGCCCACAAGGAGGTCGGGCAGCCCGAATGACCCCGGCCGGGGCCGCCCGACCGGCCCTCAGACCTCGGTCAGCGGCACCGCCGGATCGCCCAACCGCTCCGGGTCCACCGCGCGCCCGGAGCGGACCAGCTCGCGGATCGGATCGGTCACGTCCCACACGTTGACGTTCATCCCCGCCAGTACCTTGCCGCCGGACAGCCAGAACGCGATGAACTCCCGCCCGGCGACGTCGCCGCGGAACACCACCCGGTCGTAGCCGCCGGGCTCCACCCAGCCGGTGTACTCCATGCCCAGGTCGTACTGGTCGGTGAAGAAGTACGGGACGCGGTCGTAGCTGGTGTCCTTGCCGAGCATCGCGGCCGCGGCGACGGCCGGCTGATTGAGCGCGTTCGCCCAGTGCTCGACCCTGATCGGCTTCCCGAACAGCGGATGGAAAGCGTTTGCCACGTCGCCCGCCGCGAAGATGTCCGGGTCCGAGGTGGCCAGGTGCTGGTCGGTGCGGACGCCGTTGTCGACGGCCAGCCCCGCGGCTTTCGCCAGCGCGGTGTTCGGGCTGATGCCGACGCCGACCAGCAGCACGTCCGCCGGGACGGTGGTGCCGTCGGCCAGCCGCACCCCGTCCGCCCGCAGCTCCTCGACCTTGGCGCCGAACCGCAGGTCCACGCCGTGCTCGCGGTGCAGATCGGCGAAGACCTGCGCCACCTCGCGCCCGAGGACGCGCAGCAGCGGCAGTTCGAGCGCCTCCAGCACGGTGACCTCCGCGCCGGCGGTGCGGGCCGCGGCCGCCGCCTCCAGGCCGATCCAGCCCGCGCCGACGATCACCACCCGGGCGCCGGGCTTGAACGCCTCCCGCAGGCCCTCGCTGTCGCCGACCCGCCGCAGCGTCCGCACGAACTCCCCGTCGCCGCCGGGCACGGGCAGCCGGCGCGGCGAGGAGCCGGTGGCCAGCAGCAGCTTCGAGTACGGCAGCCGCGAACCGTCCTCCAGCGTCACGGTGTGCGCCGCCGGGTCGATCGCGGTGGCCGCGACGCCCAGCCGCAGCGTGACGTCGTGCTGCCGGTACCAGTCGGCGGGGTGGACGTAGATCTTCTCCCGCTCCTCCTTGCCGAGCAGGTACCCCTTGGACAGCGGGGGCCGCTCGTACGGTCGTTCGTGCTCGTCGCCGACCAGGGTGATCGGCCCGCCGTAGCCTTCCGCACGCAACGCCTCGGCCGCCTTCGCCCCGGCCAGGCTCGCCCCGATGATCACGATTCCGGTATCCATGCCCCATCTCCTTCCCGCCATCCGGCGTCCCCAGACCATGGCACCGGGAGGGGATGCACGGCGGGATCGGCACCGGTTCGAGGGCGTGGCCGGGATGGCGGGTGACGGGGGCTGGGGGCGTGGCCGGGATGGCGGGTGACGGGGGCTGGGGGCGTGGCCGGGATGGCGGGTGACGGGGGCCGGGGGGCGGGTGATTGGGGTGCCGGGGGCGGGGAATCCGCTGGGCGGCCGTCCGCGAGGCGGAGCGGGGTGGGGCGGGGGTGGCGGCCTAGGCTGGGGCGGGTCCGGCCGGTGGTGGTCGGGGCGGTGGTGAAGGGAGCCCGAGGGATGGTGGCGGAGCGAACGGCCACGGTGCGTTGTGTGCCCGCGGTGCCGTGCTGGGCGGGCCTGACGGTCCGCGACATGGACGCCGCGCAGCGGTTCTACGGGCCGCTGCTGGGTTGGGAGTTCGTGCCGGGCCCGGACCGCTGGGGCCCGTACGTGCGCGCCACCGTCGACGGGGTCGAGGTCGCCGGGCTCAGCCAACTCGGCGCGGACTGGGAGCGCCCGGTCGCCTGGACCACCTACTTCGGCATCGAGAGCGCCGACCGTGCCGCCGACGGCGTCCGCGAGCGCGGCGGCACGCTGGCCGTCGGCCCGCTGGCGTTCGACGCGGGCCGGGTGGCGCTGGCCGCCGACCCGTTCGGCGCGACCTTCGGGATCTGGGAGGGCGAGCCCGGCGAGGACGACACCTGGATGTCCGCCCCCGGCGCGCCCGCCTGGATCGAGCTGCGCACCGCCGACCCGTTCGCGGCGGCGCTGTTCTACGGCGAGGTGTTCCGCTGGGACGGCCGCGACCCGGCCGAGTTCGAGGTCCGGTACGAGGACGAGCGCGTCGTGCTGCGCTCCGAGGGCCGCAGTGTGGCCGCGCTGCGGCCCGCGCACGACCTCGCCCCGCACTGGGAGGTGTTCTTCTCGGTCGCCGACACCGACGCCACCGCCCACCGCGCCACCGCCCTGGGCGGCCGCGTCCTGGACGGCCCGGCCGACTCCCCGTTCGGCCGGGTGGCCCGCCTGGCCGACCCGGAGGGCGGGCGGTTCTCGGTCCTCGCGCCCGCTCGTTGAGGCCTGCCGCTCAAGGGAGTTGACGCACCGGCGGGGCCGTGTGGGCGAACAGCCGGTGCAGCGCCGCCGGCAGCTCGTCGGGGTGGGCGACGGGGCGGTGGAAGTCGAAGCGGACGTCCAGCGGGGTGCCGCCGAGCAGGCGCAGGCGCAGGCCGCGGCGGTCGAGGGCGACGGGGCGGGCCTCGCGGAGCGGCCCCTGGGCGGGCCGGTCGGCCGACGCGCGGGCGGCGAGCAGCAGGAGCTGGTCGGCGTGCGCGGCGGCCAGGTGCTGGAGCAGGCGGGTCTCGTCGGCGGCGACCGGGTCGGCCTCGGCGGCGGCCAGTTCGGCGGGGTCGACGCAGCACTCGGAGCCCCACAGGTCGTCCAGCGCCAGGTGGTCGATGTCCAGCCGCAGCAGCACGCCCTCGCCGGCGGGCGGGGTCTCGGCGGGGCAGCGGCTGAGCCGGCCCCGGACGCGGAGCCGGCCGCGGACGCGGTGCGGCACGGCGACGGGGGCGACGTCCACGCAGTCGAGCTCGGCGGTGAGCGGGGTGCGGGCCAGGGCGGTGATCCGGTGCAGGGCGGATTCGCGGCCGACCCGGACGGCCACCGACCCGTCCGGGCGCAGCGTGCAGGCGACCTGCGGGGGCAGGCCGGGGCGGGCGGTGAGGTCGGCGCCGGAGATGTCCAGGACGGCGGAGGAGGCGAACTCCAGCAGGGTGCGGGCGCGTTCGGCGGCGGTGGGGGCGGGCGAGCGGCGGGCGGACTGGGGCAGCACGAGGAGCCTCCTTCTTGCTTAGGTGAGGCTAACCTAAGTCAATCGGGGGACGGGCGTCCAACGCGACGCGGGCTCAGCTCTCGGTCGTGACGTCCTCGACCGTGACGTCCTCGACCGCGGCGGCCGGCGCGCCCAGCATGCGCAGCACCAGCTGGCCGTAGCGGCGGCCGAGTTCCTCCGGGGACTCGCTGCTGCGCTCGGTGTACCAGCGCGAGACGTCGATGCCCAGGGAGGTGACGGCGCGGGCGGCGGTGCGCTGGTCGGGCACCTGGAAGACGCCCTCCGACACCCCTCGGGCGATGATCCGCAGCACCGTCTCCTCGATCCGGATGCGCAGTTCGGCGACGGCTGCGAAGTCCTCCTCGGGCAGCGCGTGCAGCTCGTGGTTGACGATCCGCCCGACCGTGTGGCCGCGGGCGTGCCAGGTGGTGAAGGACTCCGCCAGGGCGCGCATCTGCGACAGCGGGTCGGCGGCGGAGGCCTCGGCCTGCTCCACCAGCTCCAGCGTCGCCCGGTGGCCGGTGCGGGAGATCTCGGCGAGCAGGGCCGCCTTGGAGGGGTAGTGGATGTACAGCGCGGCGGGGCTCATGCCGGCGGCGGTGGCGATGTCCCGGGTGGTGGTGGCGTGGTAGCCGCGCCGGGCGAAGGAGTCCACGGCGGCCAGCAGCAGCCGCCGTGCCGCCTCGGTGCGCTCCCCGGGCCAGAGGGCGGCGGTCGCTGGGTCGTTCATGGGGGCAATCCTCGCAGATGGTTCGGGCCGGTCGGGGCGGCGCCGGACGGGGTGGACTGTTGACAGTGTCGCCCGCCGCCAAGATGCTAAGCAAGCGCTTAGTCAAGCCGTCGGCCGGAGCACCGGCGTCGGCATGCGGCGAGCGGAACCATCCCTGGCAGCACATCCGAGAGGTACGGCGATGACAGTGTCGTTCAAGGGCAAGGTGGCGGTGGTCACCGGAGCGAGCCGCGGCATCGGCCTCGGCATCGCGCGCGAACTGGTGCAGCGCGGCGCGAAGGTCTGCATCACCGCCCGCACCCAGCAGACCCTGGACGAGGCGGTGCGCGAACTCGGCGGCCCCGACCACGCGTTGGCGGTGGCCGGCAAGTCCGACGACCCCGCGCACCAGGAGGAGGCCGTCACCCGGGTGCTGGAGACCTTCGGCCGCCTCGACCTGCTGGTCAACAACACCGGCATCAACCCGATCTACGGCCCGGTGCTGGACACCGACCCGGTCGCCGCCGCGAAGATCCTCGCCGTCAACGTGCTCGCCCCGCTCGCCTGGACCCGCCGCGCGCACGCCGCCTGGATGGGCGAGCACGGTGGCGCGGTGGTCAACGTCGCCTCCATCGCGGGCATCCGCGCCTCCAACGGCATCGGCATGTACGGCGTCTCCAAGGCCGCCCTGATGCGGCTCACCATGGAACTCGCCTCCGAACTCGGCCCCGACATCCGGGTCAACGCCGTCGCCCCCGGCGTGGTCAAGACCCGCTTCGCCGAAGCCCTGTACGAGGGCCGCGAGGAGAAGGTCGCCCGCGCCTACCCGCTCGGCCGCCTCGGCCTGCCCGAGGACGTGGCCGGCGCGGTCGCCTTCCTGCTCTCCGAGGACGCCGGCTGGATCACCGGCCAGACCCTGGTGGTGGACGGCGGCGTCACCCTCGGCGGCGGGCTGTGAGCCAACTCCCGTCCGCCGAAGCCGAGTTCGCGGGAATCGGCGCGGTCGTCACCGGCGCCGGCCACGGCATCGGAGCGGCCCTGGCCCGGGCGCTGACCGCCGCCGGCGCCCGCGTCGTGGTCAACGACCTCGACCCGGACGCCGCGCACGCCGTCGCCGCCGAACTCGGCGCGCACCCCGCCCCCGGCGACGCCGCGAGCGCCGAGGGCGTCGCCGCCCTGCTCGACGCCGCCCGCGCCCACCTCGGCGCCGTCGACCTGTACTGCGCCAACGCGGGCGTCGCCACCACCGGCGGCCCCGACGCCACGCCCGAGGCCTGGGAACAGGCCTGGCAGGTCAACGTGCTCGGCCACGTCCGCGCCAGCCGCCTGCTGCTCCCCGACTGGCTGGAACGCGGCCGCGGCCGCTTCCTGGCCACCGTCTCCGCCGCCGGGCTGCTCACCATGCTCGGCTCCGCCCCGTACGCCGTCACCAAGCACGGCGCGCTGGCCTACGCCGAATGGCTGTCCGCGACCTACCGGCACCGCGGCGTCCAGGTGCACGCGCTGTGCCCGCAGGGCGTGCGGACCAGGATGCTGGACGGCACCGGCGCGCACGGGCAGGTGCTGCTCGCACCCACCGCGATCGAGCCGGAGGACGTCGCGCGGGCCGCGCTGCGGGGCATGGCGGCGGGCGAGTTCCTGATCCTGCCGCACCCCGAGGTGGCCGGCCACTACGCGGCCCGCGCCACCGCCCCCGACCGCTGGCTGCACGGCATGAACCGGCTCCAGCGGCAGATCGAGGCCCGGGAGGAGACCCGATGAGAGCCTGGCAGATCGCCGAACTCGGCGCCCCGCTGGACGTGATGAAGCTGGTGGAGGACGCCGAGCTGCCCGTCCCCGGCGACGGGCAGCTGCTGGTCCGGGTCCGGGCCGCGGCCGTCAACTTCCCGGACGCGCTGATGGCCGCCGGCCGCTACCAGGTGCGCCCGCCGCTGCCGTACACCCCGGGCGTGGAACTCTGCGGCGAGGTCGTCGAGGGCCCGCGCGCCGGTGAACGCCTCATCGGCACCGCCGAGTTGCCCGCCGGCGCGTTCGCCGAGCACGCGCTGATGAACGCCGCCGCCGCACTGCCCGCCCCCGGGAGCCTGGACGACGCCGAGGCGTCCGCGCTGCTGATCGCCTACCAGACCGCCTGGTTCGCGCTGCACCGCCGGGCCCGCCTCGCCCCCGGCGAGACGCTGCTGGTGCACGCGGCGGCCGGCGGCGTCGGCAGCGCCGCCGTGCAACTCGGCAAGGCCGCCGGGGCGTTCGTCGTCGCCGTCGTCGGCGGGCCGGAAAAGGCCGCCGCGGCCCGGGAGTTGGGCGCCGACCTGGTGATCGACCGGAAGGCCGAGGACTTTCCCGCCGCCGTCCGGGCCGCCACCGGCGGGCGCGGCGCGGACGTGGTCTTCGACCCGGTCGGCGGCGACGCCTACACCGGCTCCACCAAGTGCGTCGCCTTCGAGGGCCGGATCGTGGTGGTCGGCTTCGCCTCCGGCGAGATCCCCGCCCCGCCGCTCGGCCACGCCCTGGTGAAGAACTACTCGGTGCTGGGCCTGTATTGGGGCCTGTACGCGACCAAGGACCCGCAGGCCGTGCTCGACTGCCACGAAGCGCTGACGGCCCTCGCCGCCACCGGCGTGCTGCGCCCGCTGATCTCCGCGCGCGTCCCGCTGGCCGGCGCCGCCGAGGCCGTGCACCGGGTGGCCGCCGGAGCCAGCACCGGCCGGATCGTCGTGCTGCCGTAACTGCCGTGCGGGGGCGGCCGGTTCGGCACCGGCCGCCCTCGCTCAGCGCGGTGAGGTCCGGCGCGCCCATGGTGATGGCGGCC
>NZ_JBSGDD010000067.1:0-43374 GCF_053602195.1 Kitasatospora sp. NPDC004531
AACGGCCCGGAGTACGTCCACGTGGTGCCCCGTCCACGGACCGGGACCGGCTGAACCCGCCGGTTACGCCTGGGTAGGGTTGAAGGATGGACACGGACCGGAGGGATCAGATGAAGAACACCCGTGAACCGTGGTTCCGGGCCTGGGACGTGTTCCTGCTCCGGGCCCCCACCGAGGCCCGCGGCCGTTCGCTGACCCACCGGGACGAGGTGCGGGGCCTCGGCCCCGAGGCCGGCCGGGAGGCCTACCTCGCCCTGCTCACCGCGTTCGCCGCCGACCCGCTGCGCCGCGAGGCCGTCCGGCTCGCCAGCCCCGACCTGGCCCGCACCGTCGAGAAGGCCGCCGACGGCCGGACGGACGGCATCAGCGACGAGCGGCTGCGCCGGGCCGCGCTGTCCGCGCTGCGCTACGACATCCGGCTGCGCACCCGGCCCACCCCGTTCGGCCTGTTCGCCGGGGTCGCCGACGGCCGCTTCGACAGCTCCGCCAAGGTGGAGTGGGACGCCCGCGGCCCGCGCCACCGCACCCACGTCGACATGGACTGGCTGCTCGGCCTGGTCCGCGACCTCGAACTCGACGCCGAGGTGCTGCACCGCCTGCCGGTGCAGACCCACGCCGGCGCCACCGCGCAGGGCGACCGGGTGATGCTGGACACCCCCGCCAACCTCGGCGTCGCCACCGGCGCCGAGGGCCGCGGCAGCGTCTCGGTCCGCCGGACGCCCGCCGTCCGGGCCGCACTGGACGCCGCCCGCACCCCGCTCACGTTCGGCGCGCTCGTCGAACGGCTGCGGGAGCTCTTCCCGACCGCGCCCGAGGCCGCCGTACGCACCATGCTGCGCGGACTGGTCGACCAGGAGCTGCTGGTCACCGGCCTGCGCCCGCCGCTGGACGGCGGCGACCCGCTGGCCCACGTGATCCGGCGGCTGGCCGACACCGACCCCGCCCCGGACGGCGCCGCCCGCACCGCGCTGACCGGCCTGCGCGAGGTCGCCCGGCTGCGCGCCGCCTACGACGCCACCGCGCCCGGCCACGGCGGCCGCGCACTGACCGAACTCCTCGACGCACAACGTGAGTTGCGTCCGCACCGGACGTCGCTGCACCTGGACACCCGGCTCGGCGCCCGGGTCCGGCTGCCGGAGACCGTCCGGGGCGAGGTGGAGCGCGCCGCCGACGCGATGTGGCGGATCAGCCCCGTCCGGCTCGGCATGCGCCCGCTGCGGCCCTACCAGGAGGCGTTCCTGGAGAAGTACGGCGTGGGCCGACTGGTGCCGGTGAAGGAGCTGCTCGACGAGACCGCCGGCCTCGGCGCGCCCGCCGGCTACAAGTGGCCCAACGCCGAGGCCGCCGAGACCGACACCCCCGAACCGCGCGACCGCGACCGCGAACAGCTGCTCGCCGCCCTGCACGCGCAGGCCGTCCGCGACGGGCGGCGCGAGGTGGTGCTCGACGAGGAGACCGTCGCCCGGCTGTCCCTCGGCGAGCCCGACCCGAGCACCGTCCAGCCCTCCTGCGAGCTCTTCCTGCAACTCGTCTCGCCGTCCCAACAGTCCCTGTCCGACGGCGAGTTCAGGCTGGTGCTGGCCCCCAACCCGGGCTCGCACCAGGCCGGCGCGACGATCGGCCGGTTCGCCGACCTGCTCGACGAGCAGGTCGCCCGCACCCTGGCCGAACGCTGCGCCGCACTGGAGCCGCTGGTGCCCGGCGCGCTCCCCGTCAACGTCGCCTACCAGCCGCGCAGCCCGCGCGCCGCCAACATCGCGCACACCGCCGCGCTCACCGGCCGCCGGATCGGCGTCGGCCTGCCGGAGACCGACTGCGCCGCCGAACTGCGGCTGGACGACATCGCCGTCGGCTCCACGCTGGAGCGGATGTACGCCGTCCACCTGCCCACCATGCGCGAGCTCGCGCCCACCGCGCACAGCATGCTCAGCCCCGGCACCCAGGCGCCCAACGCCGCCCGGCTGCTCTGGGAGATCGGCCAGGAGGGCCACCGGCTGTGGGAGCCCTTCGACTGGGGCCAGGTCTCCCCCGCGCCGTTCCTCCCCCGCGTCCGGTACGGCCGGGTGGTGCTCTGCGCCGCCACCTGGAAGCTCACCGAACTGCGCCGCGACGCCGAACGCCTCCCCGCCGGCGACGCCGCCGGCTGGGCCGAGGCCGTGGACCGCTGGCGCACCGCCTGGCGGGTGCCGGACCGCGTCCTGGCGCTCTCCACCGACCAGCGCCTCGAACTGCGCCTCGACGAGCCCTGGGACCTGCTGCTGCTGCGCGACGAACTCCGCAAGGACCCGGGCCTGGTGGTCCAGGAGACCCCCGACGCCTCGTGCGCCGACGGCTGGTTCGCCGGACGCGACGGCGGCCCCGGCGGCGGCCACCTGGTCGAACTGGTCGTCCCGCTGGAACGCGCCCCCGGCCTGCCCCGGCCACTGCCCACCGGCCCGCTGCCCCGCCCCGCCGCGGCGGACCGCCCCCGGCTCGCCGGGCCCGGCAGCGACTGGCTCTACCTCAAGGCGTACGGCTCCTGGCGCGGCCAGGACCAGCTGGTCCGCACCCTGGTCCCGGAACTCGCCGAGGCCGCCCGGCAGACCGGCGCGGACCGCTGGTTCTTCATCCGCTACCGCGACCCGGCCTACCACCTGCGGCTGCGCTTCCACGGCGATCCGACGACGCTGTGGCAGCAGACCCTGCCCCGGCTGAGCGCGATCCTGGCCGACCGCCAAGCCGCCGGGTTCCTCTCCCACTTCACCCTCGACAGCTACGACCCCGAGTGGGAGCGCTACGGCGGGCCGGACGCCCAACAGGCCGCGGAGGAGTACTTCCAGGCCGACTCGCGCGCCTCGATCGCCCTGCTCGACCTCGCCGCGCAGCCCCGATTCCCCTACGACTGCGACGAGTTGGCGACCGTCGCGGTCGCCGGGGTGGCCCACGCCTTCGGCCCGCCGTCGCCGGGAACGCCCTGGGCCGACGAGCGGTACGCCGACGACCCGGCCGCCGCGTGGCTGTCCGCCACCGGCGACCGGCGGGACGTCCCGCCGCGCTGTCGCAGCGACCGGGCCCACTGGCGCGCCCTGGTCGACCCGGTCGGCGGCTGGCCCCGGCTGGCGGCCGGCGAGCCCGGACGCCAGGTCCTGGCGGCGCTGCGCGAACGCGCCGAGGCCGCCGCCCGCTACGGCGCCACCGTCCGCCGGCTGACCGCCGAAGGCCGCTGCGCCACCTCGGAGTTGAGGATCGTCGGCAGCCTGGTCCACATGACCTGCAACCGCCTGTTCGGCGGCGTCCAGGAACGCGAGTCCGCCGCCCTCGCCATCGCCCGCACCACCGTCCTCGACCACCACGCCCGCCGCCGCCACACCAACCCGGCCCCACCGACAACCGCCGCCCCGCAGTTGAGGACCCCATGACCGGCCCGGACCCGCTCGCCCGCCACGGCCACCTGCCCACCACCGACGAACGCCGTGTGCCCGAACCGGAGTTGAGCCGCGCGCGCCCGGCGACGCCCGAGCGCAGGGGGCCGGCACCCGTCACGGCCGCACCCGTGCTCCACGAGCGTCCGCCCGGCACCCGCCGCCGCCACGCCCGCTGAGCCGCACACCGTCCCGCCCGCCGTCCCCGCTCCCGTCGGAGGCCCGCCATGACCGCTCCCGCCGTCACCCCCGGCACCCCCCTGCTCACCGCCGCCGAGGCGGAAGTCGCCGCCGAAGCAGTGCTGTTGACGGCCGACCGGCTGGCCGATCCGGCGCGGGTCGCCGCGGTCGCGGGCCGGCCGGGCAACGTCGAGCCGATCTTCGGCAACCCGATGTGGAGCCCGCTGTCGCTCACCCACGGCCACCCCGGCGTCGCGCTGCTGCACGGCGAACTCGCCTGGCGCGACCCGTCCCGGGCGCATGCCGCGCACGCCCATCTCGCCGTCGCCATGGACGAGATGCCGCGCCGCCCCAGCAACGGCCTGAACTACGGGCCCGCCGCCGTCGCGGCCGCCGCCGGGGTCGCCGCCGGCCCGCTCGGCCACTACGCGGGCCTGCGCACCCGGCTGACCGCCTGGCTCGCCCAGGACCAGCAGACCCGGCTGGCCGTCCACCGGCAGCGCCGGGACGAGGGCCGGCCGGGCGTCGCCTGGGCCGCGTACGACGTGGTCAACGGGCTCACCGGCACCGGCCGCCTGCTGCTGGACGCCGCCGACCTGGACGGCGACCCGCGGGCCGCCGAGGCGCTGGAGGCCACGCTGCGCCACCTGGTGGCGCTGGCCGAGCCGCTGGCCGTCGACGGCGCGGTCGTCCCCGGCTGGTGGGTGCCGCCGGAGCTGGAGCCGGTCGACCAGGACCGCCGCGACTACCCGCGCGGCGACTTCAACGCGGGCCTCGCCCACGGCATCGCCGGCCCGCTGATGCTGCTGTCCCTCGCCGAGCGGCGCGGCCTCGGCGTCCCGGGCGGCGCGGCGGCCGCCGGGGCGATCGCCGACTGGCTGCTCGGCTGGACGCTGCACGACGAGGCCGGCCCGTACTGGCCGTGCCGGGTGAGCTGGGACGAGCAGACCGCGCCGGTCCGCCCGCAGGCCGCGTTCACCCGCACCGCCTGGTGCTACGGCGCGCCGGGCGTGGCCGCCGCCCTGCACCAGGCCGGCCTGGCCTTCGACCGGCCGCTGTGGCGGGAGGCCGCCGTGGCCGCGCTGCAGGCCGCGCTGGCCCGCGACGAGCGCGAGTGGCGGCTGGACGGCCCGACCGTGTGCCACGGCTTCGCCGGACTGCTCCAGGTGCTGCACCGGGTGGCCGCCGACTCCGGCGACCCGGTGCTGCGCGAGGGGGTGCGCCGGACGGCCCTGCGGGTGCTGGACTTCGCCGACCCGGACACCCCGTTCGTCTTCCAGCACCTGACGCCCGACCACCCGGAGGGCTGGCGGCACGCCACCACCCACCGCCGGCTGGACGTCGCCGGGGTGCTGGAGGGCTCGGCGGGCGTGGCCCTGGCGCTGCTGTCCGTGGTGCCCGACGAGCTGCTCGGCGCGCAGCCGCTGCCCGGCGGGCCGCGCGCGCGGTGGGACCGGGCGCTGCTGCTCGCCTGAGCCCCGCCCCCGGCCCCGGAGACAAGCCTGTACCGCCGACCCACCGGAGGAGACCCATGTCGACAGCACCACCGATCCCCGCCGCCGCCACGCCCGGGACGCGGAACCCGTCCGGCCGCGCGGACGTGCCCCGGCGGCTGCTGGTCGGGGTGAGCGGCTCGATCTCCGTCCTCGCGCTGCCCGGCTACCTCAACGCGTTCCGGCTGGCCGGCGTGGAGCGGATCACCCTGGTCGCCACCCGCACCGCGGAGCGGTTCCTGCCCGCCGCCACCCTGCGGCTGATCTGCGACGCGGTCTGCACCGAGGACGACCACGGCCCCGGCCACGTCGCCCTCGGCCGCTGGGCGGACGGCGTCCTGGTGGTGCCCGCGACGGCGAACCTGCTGGGCTGCTTCGCCACCGGCACCGCCCCCAACCTGCTGGCCGGCACGCTGCTGTGCGCCGAGCAGCCGGTGGTGCTGGCGCCGGTGATGAACCCGGTGATGTGGCGCGCCCCGCAGGTCGCCCGGAACGTGGCGCAGCTGCGCGCGGACGGCCACCGGGTGCTGGACCCGGTGCCCGGCCTGGCCTACGAGGTGGCCTCCCGCAGCATGCGGCCCGCCCTCACCCTGCCGCCGGCCGAGCAGCTGCTGGCCGCCTGCCGCCCCCGCGCCGAGGTGACCGGATGACCACCGCGACCGCCGCCCCCGCGCAGCCCACAGACGCTCAACTCGCCGTTCCCGCCGTGCAGTTCGACGACCTGGTGATCCGCTACGGCGAGCTGGAGGCGGTCCGGGGGCTGAGCCTGACGGTCGCGCCCGGCCGGATCACCGCGCTGCTCGGCGCGAACGGCGCGGGCAAGTCCAGTGCCGTGAAGGCGCTGTGCACCGTGCTGGCACCGACCGCCGGGCGGATCCGGGTGTTCGGCCACGACACGCGCGCCGACCCGATGGCGGTCCGGGCCCTGCTCGGGGTGGTGTTCCAGGAGTCCACCCTCGACCCCGACCTGTCCATCGAACGCAACCTCCGCTTCCACGCCCGCCTGTACGGCGTCCCGCGCGCCGAGGCGGGCCGCCGGATCGACGCGCTGCTCGACTCCTTCGGCCTCGCCGACCGCCGCCGGACCGCCGTCCACACCCTCTCCGGCGGCCTGTCCCGCCGGGTCGAGATCGCCCGGGCGCTGCTCCACTACCCGCGCCTGCTGGTGCTCGACGAGCCGACCGTCGGGCTGGACCCCGAATCCCGCCGCTCGGTCTGGGACGA
Source organism: Kitasatospora sp. NPDC004531 (assembly GCF_053602195.1). NCBI lineage: Bacteria > Bacillati > Actinomycetota > Actinomycetes > Kitasatosporales > Streptomycetaceae > Kitasatospora > Kitasatospora sp. NPDC004531. The sequence goes on from NZ_JBSGDD010000067.1 coordinate 6,299, forward strand.
CCTCCGACTCCTGTGCAAGCAGCGGCAGTTGACCGTCCTCTACTCGACCCACTACATGGACGAGACCGAACTCGCCGACCAGGTGGCGATCGTCCGCGACGGCACGCTGATCCGCGAGGGCACCCCGCGGGCACTCAAGGCGGCGCTGGGGGCGTCCCGGGTGCTGCTCCGGACGGCGGACGACCGGCGGGCGGTGGAGAACCTGCGGGCCGCCGGCCACCTCGCCGAACTGCGCCCGGACGGCGAGGGCGTGCCCACGGTGTCGGTCCGCACCGACGACCCGGAGGCGACCGTCCCGGTCGTGGTCGCGGCCGCCCGGGTGGCGATCAGCTCGCTGACGGTGCGCCACCCCTCGATGGACGACGTGTTCCTGGAGGCCGCCGGCGCCGACCGGGACGCCCGTCCGACGCACTCGCCCGAGGAGCCCCCGCGATGAGCACCGCCACCGAGACGCCGCCGCCCGCCGCGGCCCCGGCCGTCGCCGCCCCGCACACCTGGCCGCGCGCCGCGGCCCGCGCCGCCGCCGTGGTCGCCCACCGCGACATCGTCCGCCAACTCGGCCGTCCCGGACCGCTGTTGAGCCAACTGCTGCAACTGGTGTTCTTCCTGCTGGTGTACGCGGTGGGCTTCAACGGGATGGTCGGCGCGGTCGACGGCGTGCCGTTCAGCGCGTACGTGTTCCCGGGCATCCTGGCCATCCAGACCGCCTCGGCCTGCATCAGCTCGGGCATGTCCTTCGCCTGGGACCGGGAGTTCGGCTTCCTGCGGGAGATGCTGGTGGCCCCGGTGCCGCGCTGGTCGCTGGCGCTGGGCAAGGCGGCCGGCAGCATCGTCCCCTGCGTGGTGCAGGGCGCCCTGACCATGCTGCTCGCCCCGATCGCCGGGGTGCGCATCGGCCTGCGCGGGGCGCTGCTCGGGCTGGCGGCGGTGGCCGTGACGGCCACCGTGTTCTGCGGCGTCGGCCTGCTGGCGGCGCTGCTCCTGCGGCGGGTGGAGACCCTCCAGCAGGTGGTCCAACTGCTCATGTTCCCGCTGCTGTTCCTCTCCGGTTCGGTGTTCCGCCCGGACCAGGTGCCGCACTGGCTGTCCACCGCGATCTGGTTCAACCCGCTGAGCTACGCCGTCGACCTGCTCCGCCAGGCCCTGATCAGCACCCCGGGCGGCGGCCACCTCCCGCACCTGCTCCCGGCCGGCGCCGACCTCGCCGCGCTCGCCGCCCTGGCCGTCGTCCTGGCCGTCGGCATCCGCCGCCGCCTCGGCCGCTGACGTCCGGACCCGCCGCCCCTCTAACTCCGCGTCGCCGCGCCCGTGTTGAGGCACCGGGACGGCGACGCCCGGCCGCCAAGGACACCGCCATGACCACCACCCCGCCGACCGCACCGCCGACCGTCCTGCCCCGCTGGTCCGCCCCCACCCCGGCCGCTTCCCCTTCGCCGGACGGCGCACCGGCCGTGGCGCGCGCGCTGGCCTGGGTCGCAGAGGCCCTGGACCGCTTCGACCCGCCCGAGCCGGACCGTCCCACGCCCGCGAGCGCGTCCGCGCCGCTGCTCGAACTCTGCGTCGCCGCACGGTGGTTGCGCCGGGCCGAGCTCGACCCCGGGTCCCGCGCCGCCGTCGAACGCTGCCTGGACCGGGCCGCCGCGGCGATCGCCCGGCCGACCCTGCGGCACCGGCTCTTCCGGGCCACCGGCTTCTTCCAGTACTACGCCTGGCTGATCGTCCTGCTGCTGGAGACCGGCCGCCTCCCCGAGGACGAACGGGCCGCGCTGCAACGGTTCGTCGACCTCGACCACGCCGACCTGCACAACCCCGGCCACCCGCCGCACGGGCTGATGGAGCTGCGCTACGTCCTCGACCTCGGCGGCCTGCGCCACCGGCTGCCCGGCTACGCCGAGCTGTACGCGGCGGACGTGCTGGGCGCGCCCGTGAACCCGGCCCGGGTCAGCGAGTTCGAGGCGTACGCCGTCACCCACGTGGTGTTCTACCTGAGCGACATGGCCACCCGTCCGGTCCACACCCTCACCGCCGGCCAACGCGCCGACGCCGCCGAGGTGGTCGAGCAGCTGCTCGCCCTGTTCCTCGCCGCCGGCCACTGCGACCTGGTCGCCGAACTCCTGCTCTGCCGCCGGGCCCTGGGCATGCCCCCGTCCCCGCTGGCCGACCACGCCCGCGCGCGCCTGCTGGCCCGCCAGCTCCCCGACGGCTCGTTCCCCGGCCCGCACCACCTGCCCGCCGCCGCCCGGGCGCTGCCGCCCGACCAGTACGCCGACTACGCCTTCCAACGCTGCTACCACACCACGCTGGTGGCGGCCATGGCGCTCACCGCCGACGCCGGCCCCCGCGCCGGCGCCGGCCCCCTGCTGCGCCCGCCGGCGCCCGCCCGCCCGGCCGACCCGGAACTCGCCCGGTACGCCCGCGAGTCGCTGGCCCGCGCCCGGACGTTCCTCGCCGCCGCGCCGTCGGCCCCCGAGCCCCCGGTCGCGCCCGCCGAGCTGCCGACCGACCCCGCCGGCGTCCTGGCCCTGCTCGACACCGACCGCGACCACCTGCTGGCCGTGGCCGCCGCCGTCACCGCCGCCCCGGCGCCGCCGCAGGCCGCCCGGCTCGCCGAGGTCCTCCCCGTTCTGGCGTGCAGCGCCCTGCGCAGCTACGACCTCCCGCTCGCCGCCGCCCTCCTCGCCGCGTGCGCCGCGCTCCCGTCCCGGCCCCCGGCGGTCGACCAGGCCCTGGCCGCCCTGCTGGCCCAGCAGCAACCCGACGGCAGCTTCGGTGCCTACGCCCGCGAGGCCGCCCGCCTCCCGGCCCCCGCCGACGCCGCCACCGCCATCCACGTCCCGGTCACCACCGCCTGCGCCCGCGCCCTGGCCGCGCTCACTTCGCCCTCCTGACACCCGCCCGCAACGCCGGGCACCGCCGCCCGCGCGGGCCGCCGACAGGGCGTCGGCGGCTCCCCCGTGCGCGGACGGCGGCAGTTCCGGAGGAGGGCGGTCAGCAGCGGTACTCGACCGTCCAGGAGTCCTGGAGCACGTTCTGGCGGTTGAAGAAGTCGACGCGGTAGACGCCGTCCCGGAAGCCGTTGCCGGTGACGTACGTGTAGTTCAGGTGCTGGATGTACGTCCCCTCGTAGGCCGAGTTGGAGGCCACCGACGGGCAGCCCTGGCCGTTCAGGCTCGTCGGGCCGCTGCCGGCCGCCGAGGCCGTACCGGTGAAGCCGAGGAGCAGCGCCCCGCCGACCGCGGTCGCCGCGGCGGCCTTGAAGATCGTGCGCATCGTTGCTGGTGCCTTTCGGTTGACGGACGGTTTCCCGGAGCTCCCGAGGCCCTGTCGGGCGGCCCCTGCGCTCGGTGTTCATCCTCTGCCGCCCGGCCGGCCCGCTCCATGTCGTCCGCCCTGCGCTCCCTTGGCGTTGCCGGCCTCTACTCCGGGGTGGCCGTCAGCCGCGCCAGCCGGGCCCGGGCGTCGGCGGCCTCGGCCGCGCCGGCCGCGTCCAACAGGGCGAGGCCCTGGCGGACGGCGTCCAGCGCGGCAGGCCGCTCCGCCGGGGGCAGGCAGTGCCCGATGCCGAGCAGGGCGCGGGCCTCCTCGATCCGGCTGCGGCTGCCGCGGGCGAGTTCGAGCGCGCGGCGGTGCCGGTCGAGGGCGGTGGGCAGGTCGCCGGCGTCGGCGGCGAGCAGGCCGAGGCTGTTGAGCACCTCGGCCTGGGCCTGCGGGTCGCCGCCCGCCTCGAAGGTCTCCAGCACGCCGGTCAGCAGGTCGGCCGCGCCGGCCCGGTCGCCGGCCGCGCGCAGCGCCAGGGCCAGGCCGTGCAGGGCGTTGGCCTCGCCGTGCGGGTTGCCGGCGGCCCGGAAGACGGCGACGGCCTCCCGCTGGAGCTCGATCGCGGCGGCGGTCCGGCCGGTCGCCCGGTGCAGGTCGCCGAGGGTGCTGAGGGTGCTGGCCTCGCCCTGCCGGATGCCGAGTTCCCGGCAGCGGGCGAGCGCCAGGTCGAGCAGTTCCCGGGCCTGCGGGTGGGCGCCCTGGAGCAGCCGGATCCGGCCCAGCAGCCAGGCCGTGTTGGCCTCGGCCTGCCGGTCGCCGAGCTCGCGGAGGATCGTCAGCGCCTGTTCCAGCAGGTCCGCGCCGACCGTCGTCCGACCGCCGATGTGGCGGAGGTGGGCCAGGTCGCCCAGGGCGTGCGCCTCGCCGGCCCGGTCGCCGAGCGCGCGGTAGGCGGTCAGCGCGGCGTCCAGCAGTTCCTCCGCCGCGTCGGAGTCGCCGAGCAGCCAGCGGGTCCGGCCGAGGTCCCACAGGGTGTGCGCCTCGCCCTGCGGGTCGCCGAGCGCGCGGTAGCCGGCCAGCGCGCCCGCGCACCGTTCGGCCGCGCGGGCCAGGTCGCCGCTCTGGTAGGCGAGTCGGCCGTGCTCCCCGGCCACGTGGGCCGTGCCGTGCGCGTCGCCGTGCTCCCGGTACAGCCGTTCGGCGCGGTCGAGCAACTCGGCGGCCTCCTCGAACCGGCCGGCCATCCGGTGCGAGCGGCCGACCCGCCACAGCGCCTCCGCCTGGTCGAGCGGCCTGCCCTGGCCGGCGGCCGCCTCGGCGGCGGCCAGGTGCAGCGCGGCCTCCTCGGCGCGCGGACCGTCCAGCTCCAGGATCGGGGCGAGCGCGGCCGTGAGGGCGCTGCGGCGCAGCGGGTCGCCGCTGCGGGCCATCGCGGCCAGCAGGTTGTGCCGTTCGGCGCGCAGCCAGTCCCGGGCCCGCGCGGGGGAGTCGACGTCGGGTGCGGGCCGGGGCGCCGGGCCGGCCGGCGGCGGACGGTGGCCCCGGTAGCGGGCCAGCCGGTGGCCGGCCCGTTCGGCGGTGTCCTGGTAGTGGTCCAGCAGCCGGCGGGCGGCGATCTCCCGGCGGGCCGGCGGCTCCTCCTCGGCCAGGGTCCGCGCCCAGGACCGGACCAGGTCGTGCATCCGGTAGCGGCCGGGGGTCGGCTGGGCCAGCAGGTGGTGGGCGAGCAGCGACTCCAGCAGGCGTTCCGCGTCGCGGCGGTCGGCGCCGAGCAGGTGCGCGGCGGCGCAGACCTCCAGGTCCTCCCCGGGGAGCACTCCCAGCAGGCGCAGCAGGCGCTGCTCCTCCGGCGGCAGGTCGCGGTACGAGGCGCGGAACAGGGCGGCCAGGTCGCGGTCCTCGTCGCGCAGCAGGCCGAGCCGGTGCCGCTCCTCGCGCAGCTCCTCCACCAGGGCGGCGGCGGTCAGTCGCGGCCGGTGCCGCAGGCGTGCGCCGAGGATCCGCAGGGCCAGCGGCAACCGGCCTGCCAGCCGGGCCAGTTCGGCGAGCGCGGGGTCGGCGTCGGGGTCGGTCCCGGCGACCCGGCGCAGCAGGTCCACCGCGTCGTCCTCGGGGAGCACGTCCAGGGTCAGCAGGTGGGCGTCGTCCAGCCCGACCAGCGGATTGCGGCTGGTGACCAGCACCAGGCAGCCGGTGCTGCCGGGCAGCAGCGGCCGGACCTGGGCGGCGCTCGACGCGTTGTCCAGCAGCACCAGCGTCCGGGTGCCCGCCAGCCGGGTCCGGTACAGCGCGGCCCGGTCGGTCAGCCCATTGGGGATCCGGTCGGCGGGCACGTCCAGCGAACGCAGCAGCGCCTCCAGCGCGTCCTCGGCGCCGAGCGGCTCCAGGCCCTCGGTGTGGCTGCGCAGGTCCAGGAACAGCTGGCCGTCCGGGAACCGCTCGCCGGCCCGGTGCGCGGCGCGAACCGCCAGCGCGGTCTTCCCGACGCCGCCCATGCCGGTGATGACGCAGAGCACCACCATGCCGGCCTCGTTCCCGCCCGGAGCCTGCCGGGCGACCTCCGCGAGGAACTCGCTCTCCGCCGCCCGACCCGTGAACAACCGGCTGTCCGAGGGGAGTTGACGCGGCCCGCGGGCCACCGCCGCCGGCCTCGCGCCCACCGCCGCCGGCCCCGCGCCCGGCGCCCCGGTCGCGGCGGCCACCAGCCGCTCCCGCCGCTGCCCCGACAGCCCCAGCCCGTCCGCCAGCCGCGCCACCGAGGACAGCCGCGGCCGCCGACGACCGGTCTCCAGCATGCTGATCGAGTGCACGGACACCCCGGACCGTTCGGCCAACTCCTCCTGGCTCCACCCGGCCCCCAGGCGCAGCTCCCGCAGCAACTCCCCGAACCCCACAGCCGTCCCCCCGCCCCGACCCGACCCGCCCCAAAACGGCAGCCGATCGTAACGGCAACCCCCCGTCCCCGCGGCCCGCCCCGAACCACCCCAGCTGACAGCCCGACCGCCCACCCCGCTCAGCGGCGGTCGCTGCTCGGACGGGGTTCTCCCGGTGCGGCCGGGTTCAGCCGCCGTGCCGTCGCGGCGAGCTGCCGCGGGTGCCGGTGGCGGGGCGGCCGTACCTGTTCCGGCCGGTCGCCCGGCGGTGCCGGGGCCGGTCGACGACGGGGTCGGGGATCGAGACGGGCACGCCGGTGGGCACGCGGGCGCCGGTGATCCGGGCGAGTTCCGCGTCACCGGCCCGGACCTCGGTGGTGACCGGGACGATGCCGGCGGTGGTCATCATCCGGACCGTTCCCCGGCGCTGGCCGGGCAGGACCAGGGTGACGACGGTGCCGGACTCGCCGGCCCGGGCGGTGCGTCCGCCGCGGTGCAGGTAGTCCTTGTGGTCGGTGGGCGGGTCCACGTTGACGACCAGGTCGAGGCCGTCGATGTGGATGCCCCGGGCGGCGACGTCGGTCGCGACGAGCGCGGCCACCTGCCCGCCGCGGAACTGCTCCAGGGTGCGGGTGCGCTGCGGCTGGGACTTCCCGCCGTGCAGTGCCGCGGCCTTCACGCCCTTGGCCAGCAGCGTCTCGACCAGGCGGTCCGCGCCGTCCTTGGTGTCGGTGAACATGATCACCCGGCCGTCCCGGGCGGCGATGTGGGCGATCGCGGCGTCCTTGTCGGCCTTCCGCACGTGCAGCACGTGGTGCTCCATGGTGCTGACCGCCGACGCGGACGGGTCCACCGCGTGCGTGACCGGGTCCTTCAGGAAGCGCTGCACCAGGGTGTCGACGTTGCGGTCCAGGGTGGCGGAGAACAGCAGCGTCTGGCCGCCCTCGGGGACCTGCTCCAGGAATCCGGTGACCGCCGGGAGGAAGCCCATGTCGGCCATCCGGTCGGCCTCGTCGAGGACGGTGACGCCGACCGCGTCCAGCCGGCAGAGCCGACGTTCGATCAGGTCCGCGAGCCGGCCGGGCGTGGCCACCACGACCTCCGCCCCGCGGTTCAGCGTCTGCGCCTGGCGGCGGACCGGCACCCCGCCGACCACGGTGGCCAGCCGCAGGCGCACCGCCTGGGCGTACGGGGTGAGGGCCTCGGTGACCTGCTGGGCGAGCTCACGAGTGGGCACCAGGACCAGGGCCAGCGGGCGTCGCGGCTCGGCCTCCCGCCCCGCGGTGCGGGCCAGCACGGCGAGGCCGAACGCGAGGGTCTTGCCGGAGCCGGTGCGGCCCCGCCCCAGCACGTCACGGCCGGCCAGCGAGTTCGGAAGCGTCGCGGCCTGGATCGGGAAGGGGACCGCGACGCCCCGCCGGGCCAGTACCCGCAGCACTTCCTCCGGCAGGTCCAGCCCGTCGAAGGCGTCGACGGGCGGCAGCGCCGGAACCGCGTTCACCGGCGCGGCGAAGTCCCGCCCGGCGCCGTCGACCGGTGCGGAACGGGAGCCGGGGTGCCGGCGCGACAGGTGGCGGGAACGGTTCATGCGGAGGCCTTCCTCGGGGCGGCCCCGGAAACAGTCGGGGGACGGGCGCGGACATGCCGAGGGGGCCCGCACCGGGCGCGATGCACGCGGTGCGGGCCCCCTCTCCGCCGGGCGGGTGCCGCGGCGGTGGAAGAACTACAGCGGGCGAATGTTCTCGGCCTGCGGGCCCTTCTGGCCCTGCGTGACGTCGAACTCGACCTTCTGGCCCTCGAGCAGCTCACGGAAGCCACCGGCGTTGATGTTCGAGTAGTGGGCGAACACGTCCGGACCGCCGCCCTCCTGCTCGATGAAGCCGAAGCCCTTTTCCGAGTTGAACCACTTCACGGTGCCATTAGCCATGTAAAAAATCTCCTTCAGGGGCTTTCCGGCACCCACACGATGCGAATGCCGAGTCACCGTGATGGGAGCCCGCCCGGAGAAAATCCGGAAAAACAAAAAATGCGCCCGCGAAACATGAGCAGGCGCACACAAAGTTCATGGGAACCATTACTGCAACTACCTCGACTGTAGCAGCCCCCGAACCGGAACGGGCGAAAATTTCCACCCCGATTTTCGCCGGAGGCACCCGCCGCCCCGCCCGCCCGACCAACCCGCCTGCAGCACAACCGAGTTGACCCGCTCCCCCCGCACCCGGACCACGAAGAGTGCCGCTCGACACACCCGGTATTCCGGTCCGCCCGAATTCGGCCGCCCCGAAGAGGTCCGACTCCGTTCCCCGCGGCGCATACTGGCCTGGATGAAAAAATCTGAAGCAGCCCCCCGGCACCTGCCCACCAGCCCCTTCAAGGCCAGGACCGCAGCACCCCGCAAGCACTTCGCCGTCGGCGACCGCGTCACCCACGACGCCTACGGCCTCGGCCGCGTCCTCGACACCGAGGGCGACACGGCAGTCCTGGTCGACTTCGGCTCCCACCAGGAACGCATCGTCGAGCCCTACACCGCCATGTACCACCTCTGACCCCCAGGACCGCCGCCCACCACCCGGCCCCCGGAAACGGAGAGAGCCAGGTCGAACAGCAGCCGACCTGGCTCAACTCCGGTGGGCCGCCAGGGGTTCGAACCCTGAACCTACGGCCTAGAAGATCAACACCGTCCGTGCTGTGCGAGGTCTCGGCCGGGTGCTTGCTGTCGCCACTGCAGCTTGGCATGCCACGCGGTGATGACCCATCCGACTTCGAACGGCCAGTGCCGTGCGGTCCGCTCACGCAGGACGATGTCCGAGATCCGCCAGCCGATCAAGTGATCAGCGTCCTCTGATCGTCGACTTACACCAGCCGCCGGCTTCCTGCGGTCTTGAACAATCGGTCGGTACGACCGGCCCAGATATGCCAAGCAGGGACTCGTACTCCCCCAGGCAGTAGGGCCGCCTGAGCAAGTGCCAACCGGAGGTGCCTCGCAGGATCGGCGGCCCCCTGCATAGCATGATCGAGCAGCACCGCGGACCTGGTCCCATTCAGCTGGACATCGAAGTCACATCGATAGCCATCGATCGCAACGTCCCGATCCACTATCGCGTTCGGCAACGTGTCAGCGACCACCTTCTGAAAACGATCTGCCAAGATCAGTCGCTGCTCATCCGACTCTCCAAGGACCGGCGGCAACAGATCGGCTCCGTCCGCCGTCGCCTCCAGTAGAGCCAGTGACATGCCTGTGCGCCTGCTCCAGAAGCTGCGGTCACCGACCACAATGAGATGGGCACGGGCCCGGGTAACGGCCACGTTCCATAGATTGACCTCTCGACAGAGCCAGTTCACCGCACTCGGCCGAAGCTGCTCACCGGCCACCAGGGACAGCACCATCACATCCTGCTGGCCGCCCTGAAAGGTGTGCACCGTGCCGACCCGGACCCTGGGTTCCTGCTCCCAGCCGCGGGCCAGCAGTTCTTTCTGCGCTCGGAACGGTGTCACCACCCCGATGGTCGCCTCGGCCGGCAGTCGCCGCAAGAGTCTCTCAACGGCGATTCGGACCCGCTCCGCCTCTTGCTCATTGATCCACGAGCCGGCGCGGCCCCGCCTTGCGCTACCGACTACGTCGAGCCACTGCACCGCGTTCACCCCGTCCAGCCGCCGCAGCGAACTCGGCTGGGTCAGCACGGTCAGGCGCCCGCCGTAGCAATGACGGTTGGAGATCTGCACGATGTCCGGGTGGCAGCGGTAGTGCTCATCCAGGAGCAGCGTGTTGCCTGCCGCCTTCGCCGCTGCTTGGAAGGAGGAGTAGCGCCGATGGCAGAGCCGGTGTTCCTCCAGCCAGCTGGCCCGCAACCCGGCGGCGGACCGGGCAGCCGCCTCCTGGCGCGGCAGGAGCTTGGTGATGTGCGACAGCTGCATCGGGTCGCCGATTACCAGAGCCCGTTTGGCCCGGAACAGGAGTGGCAGGACATCCAGCGTCGAGCACTGACTCGCCTCATCAATGATCACCAGATCGAACATCGCCGGCCGGTCGCGGAACCGGCGGGCCGACCGGGTGGTGACCGCCCAGCCAGGTACGTGCGGCAACACCCTGTCCAGCGCCGTCCACTCACGCGGCGAGCGAGTTCGGACGGTTTCGATCCGCTCCAGGATTGCGGCCCGTCCGCGCATCGCCCCGTCCGCCACGAGAGAATGCAACAACGCGTGAGAGGCCTGCTGACCAAGTCGCCTGGTGTCCGTGGAACGCACGGCGAGATCCGCGTCCTGCGGGCCTGCGTCCGCTGCCACGCTCTCCGTCCGCCATACCGCTTCGTTCTCGGCGAAGTCGAGGAGCGCCGCGAACTCGGAGCGCTCACGGACGTTCACGGGAAGCGTTGACAGCCTGCGCAACAGCCGCCCGCGCCGCCAACCGCCGAGGACCCGAGCCCGACCTGCTCGCCGCGCCCCAGGCAGCCACCGGCCAAGGGTTGCGTCGTCGCCGAAGGCATCGCTCAGGCTCGCCAGATCACAGGCCCGCTTATCGGCATAGGCCTGGCGGCTCCGACCGACTGCCGCAAGGAGCTGCTCCCGCTCCGCCGCCTGGGTGAACTCCCGCCGTACGTCGTCCAATGCCCGTACTGCGTTGCGCAGTTCACCACGGCATGCCTCGGTCGAACGACCGGGCCGGGCAGTACGTGCGAGCCGCTCAAGACTCCGCAGTTCGTCCTCGACGTTGTCCCGCTCGCCACCACGGCTGCCGGTCCGGATCAGTAGGCCGGGAGCCAGCTCTTCGCAACGCTCCCAGACCTCGTCCACCGCCTTGTTGTTGGTCGAGGCGACCAGCACGGACTGCCCGGCCGCCCGCGCGGTGGCCACCGCATTGACGATCAGCTGGCTCTTTCCGGTGCCTGGTGGGCCGGTGGCCACAGTGATCCGCCGGCTCATCGCCGAGCGGATCACGGCTTCCTGTCCCTCGTTCAGTTCGAGCGGCGCAACGATCCGCACCTCACGTGCGGCCGCTGCGGTGGCCGCCTCGGACTCGGGCGTCCGGGCCAGCGCACCGAGAGCGGTCTCGGGAATCGAGCGAACGGCCCGCCGCATCGCCGAGTAGTCCTTGACGAGCTGTGCCGAGGCCGGCGACTCGCCACGGACGGCGAACGCCATCGCGACATTGCGCGCACCTTCGTGCGCTGCGCGCAGGGAGGAACCGTCGCCCAGCGCACCCGGGTCCAGGTGCTCGGTGTCGGGCAACCCCAACTGGTCCAGCAGAGTGCGGACATCACGCACCATCTCGTCCCGGAAACCCGGCCGCCAGTTCGGGGCGAAGGACGCGAGCAGTTCCTGTCCCTCGTCCTTGCCCAAGCGCTCCAGAATCAGCTTGGGATGCGGAACGATCGGGCCCGCGGGCTCTGCCACCTTGCGACCGCCGGCATCGATGGCGAGTTCGATCTCCTGCATGAACAGCGGGGCGCAGACCTGTCGCCGCCTGTCGTCGAACATCACCACCACGGGGTAGCCGTACCAGAGGTCAGCACCGTCCTGGGCCGCCCGTTCGGCCAGTTGCACGACTTCGGTCGGGACCTGCGCAGAGTCTGCCGTCCCGGACAGCAGGGTCTCCGACCCGGTCGGCCAGACCGCGCGCGGCGGATCGTTGCCGACCAGCGGCAGGAGCTGGTCCGTGGAATTCTCCTCATGCAGGCAGCTGAGGTAGTAGTCGAAGAGCTTCGGCCAGTCGGCCGCAGTGAAGGCAGCGTCGTCGTGAACCGCCGGGGCGGACTTGATCGGTTCGATGACGATCGAACCATCGACGGCGACCGTTACTGCCGAGTCGGTGCCCGGCAGCGGCCTGAGTGCGGGGACCTGCCGGCCAACTGCGGCATTCGCCAGCCAGATGTCCCCCGTCACCTGCAGGCTCGACTTGGTCGGCGTCTGCCGTCGGCCGTCCGGACTGTCTTTCAGGGCTCGACTCACATAGCGGAAGAGGTCGTCGGCCGAGACCTTCCCGTCGCCATCGAGATCGGCCTTCCCCGAATGCAGGCCGTCGACCATGGCTGCGGTGAACTGCGAAGGCGAACCGGGCGTGCCCGCGAACGCCGGCTCCCACTGGTGCGAGGCGGTGATCACGTACACACCGCTGGCCTCGACGACGGCCGCCCGCTGCTGTTGCGGGCTGCCCTTGCTGCGGAACCCCTGCACGGCTGCGCCGCTGAAGCAGCAGTCGAGCAACAGCACCTTTCGCCGGGCAGCGCAGGCCTCCAGCTGCTCAGTGATGAACGAGGCCTCGACCGCCGTCTGCCGCAGTTCGTCGGCGCGCGTGTCCGATGCGACGTAGTAGAGCTGGCCGTCCTCGGTGTCGTACTCGCCGTGACCGCTGAGGTAGAGCACGACCAGCTCATCCGGTTCACGATCGTTGAGGAATGCCTCGACCGACTGCCTGAGCGTGGCCTTCGATGCGTCCTCGACCCGAACGCAGTCCTCGAACCGGCCGACCGACGGCAACTCCAGGACCTGGCTGAGGAGGTGGATGTCGGCACGGACCGACGGCAGTGGTGCGAAGGAAGGGTCCTGGTAGGCGGCGGTACCGATGAGCAGGGCGTGCTGGCGACTCACGGATTCACCTCGTCCGGTTCTTCCTGCGGCCGACTGCTGCCCCGCAGCTCCTTCAGCTCCGCACCCGACACTCCACCGCGCAGTTCGGCCACCGTCCCGTCGCTGAACTCCACCCGGGCGTACCGGCTCTTGCGCACCTCGACCCAGCCCTTGACCACAGTCCGGATCACTGCGGAGGCACTGCCTGTGACCAACAGGACCACCTCCGGCACCAGCATCGCCCCCTTGCTACCGGGCATGTCCGCACCCGGCCGCCGCCGATCGGCGAACCGGACCTCAGCACCTGCGATCCCGTTCAGCACATCGCGAAGTTCGCGTGCCTCGCGCTCAGCATGAGCCGGATCCGCCCCGGACACCTGGACCCGCGTGAAATCGCCACTCTCGGCCATACACTTCCCCATTCATGACAGCTCATCGCATCAACAGATCTTCCGTGGACGATCTTTCACTGTGAATGCCGATCGACCACGCAGCTCGCGATACTAGCCGCCCTGCCTGAACCCGATCTCAGGGTTTCCGAAATCTATTTTCCGACGGCTTCCACCAGCAGCCACGCGATACGGGAGCACTCACGCTGATCAGCTTGTACAGCGGTTCCCCTCCCGTCACCCACCGTTCGAGCAACTGCCGATCGACCAGATGGATCCGGTAGTCGGATGCGTTCTTCAGAGCATTCCGGGTGAATCCGCCGTTGGTGACGATAACGGCGAGGTCCGCACGATGGATCGGACGTGCCGTGCCGCTGACCACCTGAAGTACCTGATCGCCGACCTTGGCGGCCACAGTGGTGTGTTTGCACTGGACCACCACCCGCCGCCCCCACGCGTCGATCCCGATCACGTCCGCGCCCCGATCCCCTGCACCACCGACCCGCTCGGCACGGATGCCGTCCCGTTGCAGAGCCCTGCACACCGTTTCCTCGAACTGTCGGTGCCCACGGGAGTCGATCTCCAGAAGGGACAGCCCGGCCGGGCCCTGGACCGGCGCATGGCGACGCTGCCGCAGACTGCGAACGACCACGGTAGCGGCCGTGACCGCAAGCGCGCCGCCAGTCATGAAAATCGGCCAGCCGACTCGTGCCACGAGCACGGCCAGTCCCTTCATCAGCAGCAGGACGAGCGCCAGCCCGAGCAGAGGCAGCACCCACCACGGCAACGCAGCGGCCCAGCTCTTCCCAAACCCTCTCCGGCGCGGCCTTCCACCAGCCCGGTTACCGAGTACCACACCCTCACCCGGCCAGCGGGTGAAAGACGGCCCACAGCGCGTAGGCCGTCGCGAACAACCCGCTTCCAGCGAGGTCACTCGGGGTGACCAGCGCCCATTTGTGCTGGTAGCACCGCTGGAACAGGCCTTTGCGCGAGCGCAGACAGGGGCGCTCCTTGAGCGTCCGGGCCCCGCAGCGAGAGATGACGGCCAGCCCTCCGAGCACCAGCAGTCCGAAGACGACAAGCAAAGGTTCCTCCCCCGAGGCAGCCGGAATCTCCCGCGGCCCTCCATGGATAGCCGAGTCGGAGCGGTGCCGACAGCGCCGATCTCGGCCAAGATGCCCTTCTGGTAGCGCGCTCCCTCCCGGCAGCCCCCGGGTAAGAACGAACGCGCCGCTGTGCGCCGACGGACGGACTTGCACTACACCGGGTGCCGAATTTGCTCGTTCCTACCCGGTGACCGCTCATGTTCTCTACGATGAGCGGCGGTTCAGGCGCCATCCGTCCTATGGGACTGGACCGTCTCATGGGACCGGACGTCCGACACTCCGCAGTTCGAAGAGCCTCTGGGGATGCGCATGCCGTATACGGCCGAGATCAGCCGGACCAATCCGACCTGCTTCGTCTTCCTTGTGGACCAGTCCACCTCCATGAGTGACCCGATCGGCGGCGATTCGGCCGATGCGAAGAAGAAGGCCGATGTAGTCGCTGATGCCATCAACAGGCTCATCACCGAACTGTCGGTCAAATGCGCCAAGGAGGAAGGCGTCCGGGACTACTTCCATGTCGCGGTGATCGGCTACGGGGCAAGCGTCGGATCTGCGTTCTCCGGGGCCCTCGCCGGTCGTGACCTCGTTCCGCTGAGCGAGGTCGCGGACAATCCCGCCCGGGTGGACGACCGGACGAAGAAAGTCCCGGACGGCGCCGGCGGACTCGTCGAGACCAGCATCGCGTTCCCCGTGTGGATGGATCCGGTCGCCCATGGCGGTACGCCAATGAACCGCGCGCTCAAGTACGCGGAGACCCTGGTGTCCGCCTGGACCGAGCGCTACCCGGGCGGCTTCCCACCCATCGTGATCAACCTGACCGACGGCGAGTCGACAGACGGGGATCCCACGGAGTCGGCCACCGCGATCGGCACCCACGCCACCGCGGACGGAGCAGCGCTGCTGTTCAACCTCCACGTCTCGGCAGCCGGTGGTTCTCCCACCGCGTTCCCCGACTCTGCCGCAGACCTGCCTGACGCATATGCCCGCACACTGTTCGGCATGTCGAGCCCACTGCCCACCCACATGCGTTCCTACGCCGCTTCACAAGGACAGCGCGTCAGCGAGAGCACGCGGGGCTTCGTGTACAACGCCGACATCACCTCGGTGGTCCAGTTCCTCGACATCGGTACCCGGGCAACCGAGCTGCGGTGACCTCTCCAGGCCTGTATGTCACCCACCTGATCGCCCCGAAGAACGGCAGCACGCTCGCCGAGTGCGAGGACGCGGTCTGCGTGCTGCCGGATCCGCCGTTCGACGAGCTGGTGGACGGCCCGATCGCGGCGAGCGTGTGCGATGGTGCGACCGAGAGTGTGCTGGCCAAGGACTGGGCTCGGCTCCTTGCGGCCGAGTCGGCCGCCCAAGCGCTCGACCACCCCGCCATGTTCACCGTCGACAGCGCGTTCGAAGAGTTTGCCGCCGCCGCAACCTCACGGTGGGATCCGTGGCTGGAGGAGTACAGCCGTGACCGGGCGTCAACGGGCAGGCCATTGAAGTGGTACGAGCGCACCAAGCTGGTCGGCGGCGCTTACGCGACCATGCTCAGCGTCCGCATCGCGCCCGTACCCGGTCCGGCACCTGGCGCGCCGACCGAGCGGCCCGGTACCACCACCTGGCACTGGCAGGCGGCAGCGCTCGGCGACAGCTGCCTCTTCCATGTCCGCGACGACCGTCTGCTGCGCTCCTTCCCCATTGAACAGCCCGAGGACTTCGGGACCACCCCGGACCTCTTCGGCAGCCGGAACCACGACACCGCCCTGCTCAGGGCACGCACTCTCTTCGCCGAGGGCAGCTGCCGCCCGGGCGACCGGCTGCTCCTGATGACCGACGCCCTGGCCGCCTGGTTCCTGGCCGCACCCGAGCCCGCCGACGCCCTGGGTGAACTGCTCGAGTTCGGTGGCCCTCATGACGCCGCCGGCTTCTCCAATTGGCTGGACGGACTTCGAGTCCGCCGGGACCTGCGCAATGACGACGTGGCAGTCGTACGGATCGACATCGAAGGGCGGTAGAGGTGGCCATCGGGGCTGGGCCGAGCCGGGACTTCCCCAGCGGGCGGGATTATCAAGAGGCCCTGCAGCACCCACACCTGTGCTTCAACCATCCGGACCTCAAGGATGCTGTCCCCGAACTGACGAAGCTCCGCCAGCCACGGCCGATCTCGGGGAACTTCGCCAGCGTCTTCTCACTCACCAACCACACCACCGGCCGCCGCTACGCGGTGAAGTGCTTCACCCGCCACGTGCCCGACCAGGAGACGCGCTACCAGGCCATCAGCCGGCAGCTCGAGGCGCTGGCCCCGGCATCCCTCTCCCAACCCTGGAAGATGGGCTTCGAGTATCTGCCGGACGCCATCGGGGTCGGCCGCGAACGGTTCCCGGTACTCAAAATGGAGTGGGTCGACGGCGTCACCCTCTCGACCTGGCTCGACCACAATCATCGCGACAGCAGGTCCGTCGACAGTGTCGCCGACCGTTTCGCCGAGCTGGCCACCGATCTCGCCCTCCACGGCATCGCCCACGGCGACCTGCAGCACGGCAATCTCCTGGTGTCCCAGGACGGCACGCTGCGGCTGGTGGACTACGACGGCATGTACGTGCCGGCGTTGGCCGGTCAGGGCGGAACGGAGCGCGGCCACCGCAACTACCAGTCGCCGACCCGCGGCAGCGACGACTTCGACTCCACAGTGGACCGCTTCTCGACCTGGGTCATCTTCCTGGCGCTCAAGGCCGTGGCAGCCGACCCGGGTCTGTGGGCGGAGCTCCACGAACCCATGGGCGAATACCTGCTCCTGACCGAGGACGACTTCAAGAACCCGTCCGCCTCGCCACGGTTCCCGGCTCTGCTCTCCCATCCCGACCGCGCAGTGCGGGACTTGGCCGACCAGGTTCGCTACCTGGCCTGGCAGCCCCTGGACAGCCTCCCAGCGCTGATGTCGCCGAATGCGACGCCGGCCGCACCTCCGCATGGACGGCCCACGGCATCGACCGGTGGACTCCCGGGCTGGATGAGCCACCACCTGCCGCCGCCTGCCGCAGCCGCCCCAACGATCCCACCTGCCACCCTGCCCAGCCGGTTCGGCAGCCGACGTTCCCGCGACACCGTCGCAGCCGTCCTGATGACGGTAATGGCAGTCTCATCGCTTCTGTCGCTCGCTGTCGGCCTCGTTCCATACGCAGTACCGTCTGCTTCCCTGGCCGTCCTCACAACTTGGGCCACCCGCCGTTCGCGCGACGAGGTCCGTCTCCTCCGCACGCACCTGCGAAGCCTCAGACAACTCCGCCGCGAGGTCTCCAAGCCGGAGAAAGCCGCAGCGGACCTCCAACGGGAACGGCAGCGGCTCGACGCCGCCGAGAACCACCGAAAGCAGCAGCTTCCGGGGCAGCGCCAGGAGTTGCTGCGCCGGCACCAACGCGACGCGTCGACCATCGAACGCCAGAAGACCCAGACCCTGACCGACATCGGCCGTAGAACAGCCGCTCTGGACGGCGAACTGAAGGCCGCGCTGGACAGGGCCCTCGCTAACGAGCGCGCTGGCTTCGTCCAGCGGGAGCTTCAGCGCAGCCGCGTCGCGGATGCCCGTCTCCAGGGCATCGGAGACAAGCTGAAGGCCGACCTCGCCGCACACGGCATCAGAAGCGCGGCAGACTTCACCGGCATCAGACTCAAGAACACCACCAGCGGCGGATACCGCAACACCACTGCGGTCATCGTCAGGACGGGTGGTCAGGAGGTGAACGTCAAGGGCATCGGAGAGACCAAGGCCCGGACGCTGGACGCCTGGCGACGGCAGCGGTTCCAAGCCGCCGAGTCCCGGTGCACCGTCACGCTGCCGCCGGCGCAACGCCGCTCCATTGAGGCGGGCTTCAACCAGCAGCACATGCGACTCGCGAATCAGCTCCGCACAGCGGAGACCGAGGCCGACCGGCTTCTGTGCCAGGCCGTGCAGCACCTCCAGACAGCCCAGGCCCAACTGACCGCCGACGCCGAGGCTGCCGCCGACCAGGCGCGAAGGCAGCGTGAGGAGTTCGCCCGGCGAGCCCTGCGTATCAAGAACGCCCAGTCCGATTACGCCGACCTCGAGACCGCCTTCACCGAGGCCCGCCTCATCCGACGCTCGCTCTCCCACGCGCGCTACATCCGCTTCGCTCTGGCCGGCCGGTAGACCGAAACGCTGAGGCAAGGGGAATCACGCTTGGATCGTCGCTGATACGGCATATCTCGCGGGTACCGAAACGACGGACACCGGCACATCCGTTGACGCAAGAGGTCCGGGCGACGCGCAGAGCACGACTACGACGACGATATCGTGTCCTGGTTGCGGGCTTCGCCAGCCAGGTATTCGGCGAGGTCGTACTGGCACCAGACCCCGGTGACCGGGTGGAGGCGGCCTCCGAGGTCTTCGCGGACCGCGCAGTGGATACCGGTCTCGGCAAGCGTCTCGCGGACTGCCGCGGAGGACGGGTTGCCGCTTCCCCTGCCGGTAACCAGCACCGCATGGACTCGGACGATCCGTAGAGGCGTGCGCCGCCACCGCCCCCGCACCGATTCGCGGTTCGGGCATTCGGCTCGTACCGCCAGCGGGCGTGAACCGTGCCGAGGTCGCCCCAAACACGCAAAAGGCCAGGTCAGACGGTGTCCGACCTGGCCTCGACTGCAGTGGGCCGCCAGGGGCTCGAACCCTGAACCTGCTGATTAAAAGATCAAGTCCAATCGTGCCCCGGCAGGATGCAGGGGGTTACTTGCTGTCATTCCTGCAGCGTGTCGGCGTGCGCAGCGACGGCCCGTCCGGCACCAGACAGACACTGCCGCACAGTCCGCTCACGCATCGCTCACGCAGGCGCGGACTGTGCGCGCAGGGCGGCGCCCGGAGACCTGCTCTCTTGGCCGGGCGCGCATGCGCCGGACCCTGCCCGTCCGGGTGGACCTCACAGGCACCCGAGATCCATCGCCAAGGTCAGGAACCGTAGATGGAGTCACGCCGACCGAGCCGGAGGACCCAAATGATCAGTTGGCCGTCCTCGACGGTGTAGAGGACCCGGCGGTCACCAACCCGCAGCCGCCTGACCTGCGGGTCGCCGACCAGTGCGGTCGTGCCGTAGCCGTACGGGTCGTTCTCCAGCTCCGCGAGCTTCCGCAGGACGGCCATCGCCTGATCCCGGGGAATCTTGCGAAGGTCCGCCTGGGCGCTGGGTTTGAAGACCGTGCGGTACTTCATTCGGGGCGTGCCATGGTCTCGGCCATCATCTCGGCCAGCGTGGCGGTGGGCCCGTCCTCGGCCATGGCCTTGCGGACCAGCCGGAGGTCCTCCTGCTCCTCCCAGACGCGGTACTGGCGAAGCATGGAGATGGGGATGACGGCAGCAACCTCCTTGCCGTGGCGGGTCAGGACGGTCACGTCGTCGTGGGTGGCCCGCTCGGCGACCTCTGCGAGACGATCCCGGGCTTCGCGCATCGTGAGAGTGGCATCCATGACCTAAGAGTACATTGATGCCATTGTGTACGCAATGAACATAGAGGACCCCCTCAGGGCCGATCGAGTCCTCAACCGCTCTTCGCGCCGGACTACCGCCGCAGGCGTGACGGGCTGCTGCACGCCGCCTTCTCAACAACGGATTAGCCGGGAGATTTCTGACGGCATGCCAACCACCCCGC
Source organism: Kitasatospora sp. NPDC004531 (assembly GCF_053602195.1). NCBI lineage: Bacteria > Bacillati > Actinomycetota > Actinomycetes > Kitasatosporales > Streptomycetaceae > Kitasatospora > Kitasatospora sp. NPDC004531. The sequence goes on from NZ_JBSGDD010000067.1 coordinate 26,137, forward strand.
TCACGCAGACGGCCTGAAAACGCAGCAGCACCCCGGCTACTCGAATGAGCTGGGGTGCTGCGCTGCAGGTCAGAATGGGTGTGACCCCGTCCTTCCAAGTGGGCCGCCAGGGGTTCGAACCCTGAACCTACGGATTAAAAGTCCGCAGCTCTGCCAATTGAGCTAGCGGCCCGGTGGCAGGCGTGGGCCTCGTGGGACAGCGCCTGCCGGGGTGATCCTACCTGGTGCCCGGTGGGAGATGGCCAGCGGATTACCGGGCGGGTCGACGGGGGGTCAGGTGGTGGGGAGGTGGGCGGCGCGGACGCGGCGGAGCCAGCTCTCGGCGGGGCGTTCGTCGGCGGCGGCGGGCAGCACGCCGGGGCGGTCGAAGCGGGCTTCGGCGTCGGCGAGGAGGGCGGTGGCGTCCTCGGGGCGGGCGGCGAACTGCTCGCCCAGGGCGCGGACCCGGTCGGGGTCGGGGAGGCGGATCTCCAGGCGGCCGGTCTCGTGCAGGCCCACGCCCTGGCGGAGCAGCCGGACCAGGTGGCGGGCGTGCTTGGCGGCCCGGGCGGCGCCCGCCGGGTCGGTGCGGTCGCGGGAGGCGAGCTTGCGGAACTGCTGCCGGGAGTAGCCGAGATAGGCGCTGCGGACCGCCGGGGCGCTCAGGAACGTCTCCCGCAGGCCGATGAGTTCGTCCCCGAGCGGCGTCCGCACCTCGTACAACTCCTCGGGCAGCCACACCAGTTCGGTGGCGGTGGGGTTGCCGCCGAGGGCCAGGCGGCACCACTTGGCCGCCTCGTGCAGGGTGCGGTCGGGCGCGGTGGTGACGTGCGACTCGACGGGCGGGTGCAGGCCGTGGAAGGCGACGGTGGGCGCGGCGAACAGGCCGAGCCGGTCCAGGTCGGAGCCGGCATGCGCCAGCCCGTACGCGGTGGAGCCGACGATGCCGGAGAGCAGGACGTGCACGGTGGGGTCGCCTCCTCGGGGCGGTCCCCGGCAGTCTCGCCCCGAACGCCCCGTACACGCGAACGAATTCCGCCGCACCGGGCCCCACACACCCGGCCCGCCCACACACCGGGCCGCTCCCACCCAGCCGGCCCGCCCACACACCAGGCCGCTCCCACCCAGCCGGCCCGCGAGCCGTCCCGCCCGCGAGCCGACACGGCCGCCGACGACGATGCGCGGTGCGGCCGCGCCGCCCGCCGATACTGGCCGCATGGTGAACGGCGAGATCCCGGCGGCGAAGCTCCGTGCCTGGTGGGCGCACCGCCAGTGGCTGGACGGCGGCGTGCACCGCGGGGCGTCCCCGGCGCAGGTGCTGGCGGCGACGGGGTGGGCGCGTTCGGTGGGCGGCTCGGCGCCGTACCTGGGCCTGTTCGCGCGGGCGGGCCTGCGCCGGGCCGAGGTGGACGCGGCGCTCGCCGCCGTGCAGGTGCAGGAACTGCCCGCCGCCCGGGGCTGCACGTACGTGCTGCCGGCCGGCGACTTCGCGCTGGGCCTGGCGGCCGGCGCGGGCGTCGCGGAGTCGGAGATCGCGGCGGCGGTGCGCCACCTCGCCGTGACCAGGGACGAGGTCGAGCAGCTCTGCCTGACGGTCTCCGAACTCCTTTCCGACACCGAGCCGTTGAACCCCCAGCAGATCCGCGCCGCCGCCGGCCCGGCGGCCCGCCCGCTGGGCGAGGCGGGCCGCAAGCGCGGCGTGTCGACCACGCTCCCGCTGGCGCTCGGCCTGCTCCAGTCGCGCGGGCTGATCCGCCGGGTCCCGGTCAACGGCCGGCTCGACCAGCAGCGGTACGGCTACCTGCGCTGGGACCAGGCCGTCCATGGCGAGGCCGCCGACCTGGCCCGCCGCTACCTCGCCTGGGCGGCGCCCGCCTCGGTGCGGCACTTCCGCTGGTTCTCCGGCTTCAACGCCGCCACCGCGAAGGCCGCCCTGGCCCCGCTCGACCTCGCCCCGCTGCCCGGCACCGACCTGCTGTTCCCGGCCGAACTCGCCGACGAGTTCGCCGGGTTCACCGTTCCGAAGGAGCCCGCCTACGCCCTGGTCGCGGGCATCGACGGCCTGCACCTGCTGCACCGCGACCTGCCCCGCCTGATCGCCGCGCAGGACGCCGGCCGCCCCGTCCCGGCCGCCCGGACCGGCCGCAGTTTCGGCAGCGAGTCCGACCCCTCGACGCACCTGGTCGTGGACCGCGGCCGGATCGTCGGCTTCTGGGAGTACGACCCCGAACAGCGGGAACTCGTCCACCAGTTGTTCGTGCCGAAGGACGCCGCCCTGCGCGCCGCGATCGACGCCGTCGAGGCCTTCGTCCGGGAGGACCTCGGCGACGCCCGCAGCTTCGGCCTGGACTCGCCGAAGAGCCGCGCCCCGAAGCTCGCCGCCCTGCGCACGGCCAACCGGTATGCGAGCCCGGCGAGTTCGGACGGCGGACAGCCGACTCAGCGGGGCAGCTCCACCGGCAGGTAGTCGAACCCGCCCACCCCCGGCCGGGCCCGGCGCAGGCTCTCCAGGAACAGCGGCGGCACGGCGGCGTGCACGGTCTCGTAGTGGTGCTGGCCGAGCGCCGGGTCGTTGGTCCAGGCGGGCTGCTCGGTGGCGGGCGTGGTGGCGAACCGGCCGTCCGCGCCGTTCCGGTTGCCCCGGCCGTCGAGCCGGACCCACCACGAACTGCCGGGCAGCAGCACGCCGTTGAGGCCGTGCAGCACCTCCAGCCGCTGGTAGCACAGGCCCGCCGGGATGCCGTTGGCGCGCAGCAGGGCGGCCAGCAGGTGGGCCTTGCCGTGGCAGATCGCGTCGCCGGCGGCCAACACGTCCGAGGCCCGGTGGGCGGCGGACCAGCGGTCGACGTCGGCCGAGTGGTCGATCCGGTCGCGGACGAAGCGGAACACCGCCTCGGCGGTCGCCACCGGGTCGGCCTGCCGCAGCTCGGCGGCGCGCTCGGCCACGGCGGGGTGGCGGTGGTCGATCACCTCGTCGGCGGCGAGATAGGCGTCGAGGTCGTTCCGGTCGGGCCGGAGCGGGCCGTGCGGGGAGCGGGAAGGGTCCATGGCAGTGATGCTGCGCCGCCGACTCGCCGCGCGGCAAAGGGATTTCACTCCATGGACTACCGTCGCCCGGAGAGGTTCCGGAACGAAGGGACGGGCGGCATGGCGCAGCGGGACGAGGTGCTGGTGGTCACCGGCGGCGGGCGCGGCATCGGGGCGGCCACCGCCCTGCTGGCGGCCGGGCGCGGCTACCGGGTGTGCGTCAACTACCGGGCGAACGCGGAGGCGGCGGACGGCGTGGTGGAGCGGATCCGGGCGGCCGGCGGCACCGCACTCGCGGTGCGGGCGGACGTCAGCCGCACCGCCGAGGTGGAGCGGCTGTTCGACGCCGCGGAGCGCGAACTCGGGCCGCTCACCGCGCTGGTGAACAACGCGGGCACGCTGGAGAAGCAGTGCCGGCTGGACGAGCTCGACGAGGACCGGCTGAACCGGATCTGGGCGGCCAACATCACCGGCCCGTTCCTGTGCGCGGCCGCGGCGGTGCGCCGGATGTCCACCCGGTACGGCGGCGGGGGCGGGGCGATCGTCAACGTCGGCTCGGCGGCGTCGCGGCTCGGGTCGCCGGGCGAGTACGTGGACTACGCGGCGTCCAAGGGCGCGCTGGACTCGATGACCCGCGGCCTGTCGCTGGAGGTCGCGGGCGAGGGCATCCGGGTCAACGCCGTCCGCCCGGGCCTGATCCACACCGACATCCACGCGCTCGGCGGCGAGCCCGGCCGGGTCGACCGGATCGGGCCGGACCTGCCGATGGGGCGCGGCGGCCGGCCCGAGGAGGTCGCCGAGGCGATCCTGTACCTGCTCTCCCCCGGCGCCTCGTACGTCACCGGCACCTTCGTGGAGGTGGCCGGCGGCCGCTGACCCGCCGCGTCGGCACCCAACTGTCTGATGAACATCCCGGAATGCGGCGATACCGGTTAGGTCACCGCCCCGGCGCGTCGTCGCCCACCGCCCCTACGGTGGGCGGCATGACCGAGACCGAAATCGCCGCAGCGCCGTTCCTCGACATCCCCGACGTGCTCAACCTCCGCGACGCCGGAGCGGGCGTCTACCGCCCCGGCCTGCTCTACCGCTCGGCCAGCCTCAACCGCCTCACCGACGACGGCGCCGCCCGGCTCGCGGAACTCGGCATCCGGACGGTCATCGACCTGCGCAGCAACACCGAACTGGAGATCTGGCCCGACCGCCCGATCGGCCCCGACACCCGGTACCTGCACCTGCCGATGCTCCCGGACCCGGCCACCACCGACCGCAGCTGGCCCGAGGACCAGGCCGCGCTCTACCCGTTCATGGCCGAGACCGGTGGCGTCGCCATCGCCGCCGCCGTCCGCGCCCTCGCCACCGGCGCCCCGGTCCTCGTGCACTGCGCCGTCGGCAAGGACCGCACCGGCCTCACCATCGCCGTCCTGCAGACCCTGGCCGGCCTCCCCGAAGCCGCCGTCACCGCCGACTTCCTCCGCTCCAACGTCGGCCTCGGCCTCGACAACGGCCCCGTCCCCTACCTCGACGCCGCCGGTGCCGAACGCCTCTCCCGCCCCGTCGAGGCCCTCCACCTCACCAGCGCCCTCGCCCGCATCACCGAACTCCACGGCACCCTCGACACCTACCTCCTCAACCACGGCGCCACCCCCACCGACCTCGCCACCCTCCGCACCCTCCGCCCGGCATGACCGTCCGCACCCCGCCCCGCACCGCCGACGAGCTGCTGGCCGTGCTGAAACGGCTGCGCCGCGCCGGCCTGGCGGGCGGCGGCAAGGCCCCGCACAAGCCGCTGCTGCTGCTCCGGCTGATCGGAGAGCTGGCAGCGGGCAGGACCAGCGAGACCACCTTCGAGGACGTCGCCGAACCGCTCGGCGCACTGATCGCCCAGTACGCCCCGTCCGGCCGGGACGCTCCGCAGGACCGCGCCGCGATGCCGTTCGTCCGGCTGGAGGCGGAACTCTGGGAGACCACCGACCGCTGGTCCCGGCCGCTGCCGCTCGACGCGAACGGCGACCGGCTGATCGAGCTCGGGGCCCGCGGCCGGCTGCGCCCGGACGTCGAACGCCTGCTGCTCGAACCGGCCGTGCGGAGCGCCGCCATCACCCTGCTGCTCACGGAGGCCGCCCCCAGCGGGCTGGAGCAGGCCGTCCACCAGCTGAACCACCCGCGCCAGGAGGAGCGGTACCGGACGACCACCACCACCCGGCGGGTGCGCGACAGCAGGTTCGCCAAGGCGGTGCTGGAGCTGTACCGACACGCCTGCGCCTTCTGCCGGTTCGGGGGCCGGCTCGGCGGCGTACCGGTCGGGGTGGAAGCCGCCCACGTCCACGCCCACGGGCAGGGCGGCCCGGACGTCGTGCAGAACGGCCTCGCCCTGTGTGCCCTGCACCACGCCCTGTTCGACTGCGGCGTGCTCGGCCTGACGGAACGGCTGACCGTCGCCGTCTCACCGCACTACGCCCCCGCCGACGGCCTCGGGGCCCAGGTCCTGGCGCTGGACGGCACCCCGGTCGCGCGGCCGGTCGAGGGTGGGTCGGGGGTGGCGGAGGTGTATCGGCGCTGGCATGCCGAGCACGTGTTCCAGCGGTGACGGCGGCCCCGGGGGCGGGGAGGGGTGCGGTGGGGCGGGCGGGGGCGGGTGCGCGCCGGGGGTGGGGGTGCCGTTGCCTCGTGGGGGGGTGGGCTCGTTGGGCGCGTTACCGTGGGCGGTGCGCCCGGCCGGTGGTCGTGCGTCCGTCTGTCAGTCGTCCGAAGGAGTCCGTCCCATGGCCCGCTTCCCCGCCACCGCCGCCGTTGCCGCCGCCGGGCTGCTCGGCGGCTATGCCACCGCCCGGTTCAGTGGTCGGCGCGAGCTGGGCGGTGCGGTGCTGGCCGCTGCCGGGGCGACGGCCGCCGTGCGGTGGCAGCGCCGGTCGGGGACGCCGGTGGCGGCCGGCCTGACCACCCTGTACCTGGCCGCGTTCGGCGGCTCGCACCCGCTGGCGAAGAAGATCGGCGCCTGGCCGGCCGTCCTCACCGTCACGGGCGTGGTCGCGGCCGCCTCCGCGCTGGCCACCCGCGAGTAGCCCGCACAGCGCGTCAGGCCGACCCGAACCGCGCCTCGAACGCCGCCCGGTTCGCCGACGGGACGCTGCGGTCCCAGACCGCGAACACCACCCGGTCGAAGGCCGCGCCCCACGCGTCCAGGGCCTGCCCGAACGCGTCCGCGACCTCCGCCGGGTCGTTGCGGAAGACGCCGCAGCCCCAGGCGCCGAGCACGAGTTCGCGCACCCCGTGCCGGGCGGCGACGGCCAGCACCCGGCCGGCCCGTTCGGCCAGCACCGGCCCGAGGTCGAGCGCGGCGCCGGGCGACCGCAGCGCCAGCTGGCCCGCGTTGGGCGCCGGCGAGGTGAGGAAGCCGACCCGGTGCGGCCGGGCCAGCAGGGCGCCGTGCCCGTCGCGGATCACCGGCACGTCCGGCGACCAGATCACCCGGTGGCTGTAGCGCAGATCGGTGGAGGCGCGGTGCGCCTCGTAGTAGTCGGGGGCCTCCAGCAGGCACCGGTACAGCAGCGCGGTGCGGCAGACGTCCTCCTCCTGGGCCTTCGCGCCGCGCAGGTACCCGCCGCCGGGGTTGCGCGCGGACGCGAAGTTCAGCACCGCGACGCTCTTCCCGCCGTCCGCGACCAGCCGCTGGGCGGCCTGCATGCTGCCCTCGCCCGTCACCTCGGCCGCCCCGCGCAGCGGCCCCGGCCCGGCCCCGAACTCGGCCTCCGGCGAGTACGACACCGTCCCCGCCCGGGCCTCGGCCAGTTCCTCGGCGATCCGCACCGCCGTCCCGTCGGCACACCGGTACTCGCCCCGGTCGGCGATCTCCTCGTTCTGCGTGGCGAGTGCCCGCTGCCTGCTGCTCATGCCGCGACGCTAGCCGTCAACATCCGCCGCCACCAACGGATTTCCCCCGGAATGCGGACGGGCCCGCCCCACCGGAGTGGAGCGGGCCCGTCAGTGCGTCGGTGTCAGTTCTTCCAACGCGGCTTGCGGTCGTCGCGGTTGAAGCCGCCGCGGTCGTCACGGTTGAAGCCACCGCGCTCACGGTCGCCGAACGAACGGCCGCCGCGGTCGTCACGGTTGAAGCCACCGCGCTCACGGTCGCCGAACGAACGGCCACCGCGGTCGTCACGGTTGAAGCCACCCTGCGGACGGCCGCCACGCTCACGGTCACCGAACGAACGACCACCACGGTCATCGCGGTTGAACCCACCGCGCTCACGGTCACCGAAGGAGCGGCCACCACGGTCGTCACGGTTGAACCCGCCCTGCGGACGGTTGCCGAAGGAGGAGCGGCCGCCGCGGTCGTCACGGTTGAACCCACCGCGCTCACGGTCACCGAACGAACGACCACCACGGTCATCGCGGTTGAACCCACCGCGCTCACGGTCACCGAACGAACGACCACCACGGTCGTCACGGTTGAACCCACCGCGCTCACGGTCACCGAACGAACGACCACCACGGTCATCGCGGTTGAACCCACCGCGCTCACGGTCACCGAACGAACGACCACCACGGTCGTCACGGTTGAAGCCGCGGCCGCCACGGTCGTCGCGGTCCCGGTTGTAGGCCGGGCGCTCGTTGCGGGCCTCGCGGTAGGACGGGGTGCGCTCCTCGGTCGCCGGCGCGGCCTCGGCGGCCGGCTGCTCGGCGGTCTCGGCGCCGGCCTCGGCGGTCGCCTCGTCCGTCTCGACCTCGTCCTCGATGCCGAGCTCGGCACGCTCACGGGCGGCGCGGGCGGCCAGGCGGTCGGCCTCCTCGCGCAGCTCGGTGGCGCGGCGCTGGGCGCGCTCCAGCTCACGGGTGAGCTCGGCGACCTCGCGCTCGGCGGCGCCGGCGATGCCGGACGCGCTCTCGGCCTGGACCTCGACCAGCGAACGGGCGCCGGTGATCTTGGCGACCTCGGCGTCGAAGGCGTGGTCGAGGATGTGGCGCGAGGCGTCCACGCCCGCGTCCTCCATCAGGCGGAACACGCCGCGGCGCTGGTGCGGCAGCACCAGGGTGACGACGGTGCCGGAGCGGCCGGCCCGGGCGGTGCGGCCGGAGCGGTGCAGGTAGTCCTTGTGGTCGCCGGCCGGGTCGACGTTCAGCACCAGGTCGATGCCGTCGACGTGGATGCCGCGGGCGGCGACGTCGGTGGCGACGACCACGTTGAGGTAGCCGTCCTTGAAGTCGCCGAGGACGCGGGTACGGGCGCCCTGGGTCATGCCGCCGTGCAGCGCGTCGGCCTTCACCCCGGCCTCCAGCAGCTGCTGGGCGACCCGGTCCGCGCCCATCTGGGTGCGGACGAAGATGATGGTGCGGCCCTTGCGGGCGGCGATCGCGTTGGTGATCGGCGCCTTGTCCTTGGGCTTCACGACCAGGATGTGGTGGGTCATGGTGGTGACCGCGCCGGCCGACGGGTCGACCTCGTGGGTGACCGGGCTCTTCAGGTAGCGCTTGACCAGGGTGTCGATCTCGTTCTCCAGGGTGGCGGAGAACAGCAGGCGCTGGCCGCCGGCCGGCACCAGGTCGAGGATCTCGGTGACCTCGGGCAGGAAGCCCATGTCGGCCATCTGGTCGGCCTCGTCGAGGACGGCGATCTCGACGTCGTCCATCTTCGCGGAGCCGCGGTTGATCAGGTCGCGCAGACGGCCGGGGGTGGCCACCAGCACGTCCACGCCGCGCTCCAGGGCGTAGATCTGGTTCGACATCGAGGTGCCGCCGCAGACCACCTTGAGGCGCAGGCCGAGCACCGAGCCGAACGGCTCCAGGGCGTCGGCGACCTGCATGGCCAGCTCACGGGTCGGGACCAGGATCAGACCGCGCGGGTGCTTCGCCTTGGTGCGCTCGCCGCCCGCCAGGCGGGTCAGCAGCGGCAGGCCGAAGCTCAGGGTCTTGCCGGAGCCGGTGCGGCCGCGGCCCAGGACGTCCTTGCCCGCCAGCGCGTCCGGGATGGTCGCGGCCTGGATCGGGAACGGGGTGGTGACACCGCGCTTGGCCAGCGCCCGGACGACGTCGTCGTGCAGGCCCAGGTCACCGAAGGTGATGGTGGGCTCGGCGTCGGCCTCGGCGGCCGCGTCGGTGTCGGTGGCGCCGTCGGTGAGCTCGGCGAGCTCCGCGTCCAGCGTGTCGGTGTCGAGGGAGTCGGTGTCGGCGGCGTCGGAGCCGTTCGCGGGCATGGCGAAGCGGGCGTCGTCAACGAGAGACATGCAAAACCTTCCGGAAGTGGCACGCGCCAAAGTCCGGGGGTCTGTTGGAAATACCGCCTCTATGCGGTCAGCCACGGATCGCCGGAACGCGCCAAGGGCGCTCAAAGGTGTGAGGAGCGCCAGCCAAATAGGATCAAACGAACGATCTACCACCATAGGGGAGCCTGCGGATCAGAGGCAAATCCCCTGGCCAGCGCCCCGGAAACAAGGCCCGCACGCCGCTTCCGTCCGCCTCAGTGACCGGACGGTGACTCACTGGGCTCGGCGGGCGTGCCGCTCGGCGTCGGCGAGGGCTTCGGCGAGCGGGAGGGCTCCGACGGGCTGGGCTTCGGGGTCGGCGAGGACGCGCTGCCGCCGTCGCTCGGCGTGGGCACGGGCGTGCCCGGCGCGGCAGGCGTGGAGGCCGGCGTGGGGGTGCCCGCGTTCGTCCCCGGCACCGGGACGGGCGCGCCCTGCACGCCGACGGCCGGCGGCGTCGGGCCGGGAGCACGGCCGCCCGGCGAGGGGGCCGCGCCAGGTGACGCACCGTCAACACTCGTCGTCCCGCCGCGCTCCCCGCGACCGCCGCCCTGGTGGCCGCCCGCCCCCACGCCCGCCTTCAACGTGGTCGCCGTGCCCGCGCCGGTCGGCTTCACCCCGCCCGACCCCGCGGGCGGCTGCGCACCCACCGACATGCAGCCGCTCAGTCCGAACACGGCGATCGCCGCCATTGCCGCCCCCGCCGCCACCCGTCGCCGCGCCGAACCGACCGCCATCACCGAGCCACCTCCCGCACGACCCGACCGGGCCGCCAACCGTTCTCGGGTGCCCAACGCGCATCCGCCCCACCGGGACACGGGCAACCGCCGACCAGCAGCCGCACACCCCGCCCGGGGGGCGCACCGGCGCGGACGCTCTGGCGTCCCGTCAACGGACCTCCGACAATGGGCGGGTGGAAATGACCAGGGACGAGTTCGAAACGCTGGTGTCCGACGCACTGGACCAGATCCCGCCGAAGCTGGCCGCGATGATGGACAACGTGGCGGTCTTCGTCGAGGACGAGCCCGACCCCGCCACCCCCGAACTCCTCGGCCTCTACGAGGGCATCCCCCTCACCGAGCGCGGCGAGTGGTACGCCGGCGTCCTCCCCGACCGGATCCTCATCTACATGGGCCCCACCCTCCGCCACTGCGACACCCGCGACCAGGCCGTCGAGGAAGTCCGCATCACCGTCATCCACGAGGTCGCCCACCACTTCGGCTTCGACGACGACGAACTCCACGACCTCGGCTGGTCCTGACCGCCCCGGAACCGCCCCCACCAGCCCCTCCGCACCACCCGCCGGAAACCGTTTTGGCTTTCCAGCCCGGCATCCCATATGCTTCTCGACGTCCCCGAACGCCGGAGAATCCGGCCGGAAGGGCCGCAAGCCCTCATCGTCTAGTGGCCCAGGACGCCGCCCTTTCAAGGCGGTAGCACGGGTTCGAATCCCGTTGGGGGTACGCAGTACCGTAGTAAGGTCCTGTGCGGAGTAATCCGCATGAGGTCCCGTGGAGCAGTTGGTTAGCTCGCCACCCTGTCAAGGTGGAGGTCGCGGGTTCAAGTCCCGTCGGGATCGCTCGTCTCGCAAGAGACGGTGCAGTACGGCCAGGTAGCTCAGTTGGTACGAGCGTCCGCCTGAAAAGCGGAAGGTCGCCGGTTCGACCCCGGCCCTGGCCACAGCAGAAAGCCCCCGAGCGCATCGCGCTCGGGGGCTTTTTCGTGTCGCTCCACCCCGCCGGGCCCTGGTCCGCCCGACTACGCTGGGGCTGGTCGACCCACCCGAAAGGGCACTCGCATGAATCCCGAGCACTTCGCGCTCCTCGAGGAGGCCCGCAGGAGCCTGCCGGGCGGGTTCAAGGTCGAACTGTCCGGCGACACCATCGTCATGAGGGTCAGCCCCTCGGGCATCCACCAGCGGAATCTCCTGGTGGTGCGCCGCCAGTTCGACGCGCACGCCCCGGCGGGGCTGCTGCCCAGTGAGAACACCGACCTCGTCTCGCCGAACGTCGGCAAGAGCCGCAATCCCGACCTGACGTACCTGCCGGACGACGCGCTGACCACCAGTGACAACCAGGTGCCCGCCGAGCTCGCCGCGATCGCCGTCGAGCTGGTGTCACCGTCCAACCCGGAGAACGACTGGGTGGGGAAGGTGCGGGACTACCCCCTGATGAAGATCCCGCTCCACCTCGTGATCGACGCGAGGGAGAAGACGGTCGCACTCTTCAGCCGCCCCGACTTCACGAAGTACCGCCGGCGGGAGGACATCGCGTTCGGCGAGACCATCCACATCCCGGAGCCGTTCGACTTCGAGCTGATCACGACCGACCTGCTCCCCTACTGAGCACAGGAGCAGGACCGGCACGATCCGGGCGTCAGGCGTCGGTGGGGATCGGGAGGGCGCCGGCGAGGGCCTGGCGGGCGAACTCGACGACGTGGGCGCGGAGGTCGGGCTGGGTGGCGCCGAGGACGACGCGGGTCATCTGGGGGACGGCGGTGGGCCAGGAGGCGAGGCCGATCAGGCTCAGCAGGCAGGCGGCGACGTGGGGGGACGCCTCGGCGCCGAAGGTCGCGGCGAGGGCGGCGACCTTCTGTTCGTAGTGGGTGGCGCGCCGGGCCTCGTTGGGCAGGGCGTCGTGGCGGTAGTGCAGGCCCTCCCAGAGGCAGAGCCGGACCAGGGCGGGGTTGGCCCGGTGGAAGTCGTAGACCCGCCCCACGTACTCGGCGGGGTCGTCGCCGGCCTGCAGCGGGACGGCTTCGGCGAGTTCGTCCAGGGCGGCGGCGACCACTTCGTCGAAGAGCTTCTGCTTGCTGCCGAAGCAGCCGTAGATGCGCTCCTTGTTCACGCCGGCCAGTTCCGCGATCCGGTCCACGCGGCCGCCCGCGATGCCGTGTGCGGCGAATTCCTCGCGGGCGGCGACGAGCAGCCGTTGCCTGGTGGACGTCGGATCCTGAGTCATGCGCTCAGCGTAGAGCGGCAGGGGGCCACCTGCCAACCATCCGGTTGGTTGACGACCAACCAGTTGGTTGGCTACCGTCTCAGTTCGCGCCCCACCCCCGCCGAGGAGACCCCCATGGCCGAGACCGCCACCGCCCCAGCCCCCACCACCATCGCCCCCGCCCCCGTCGCGGCCGCGACGCCGCACCCCCACCCGCCGCTCCCGTCCGTGCACGTCCGCGCGCTGATCACCTGGCTCGCCGTCTTCCCGTCGATCACCGTCGTCCAGCTGCTGCTCGGCCCGTCGCTGGGCAGCCTGCCGGTGCCGGTGCGGGTGCTGGCGATCACCGTGCTGGTGGTTCCCGCCGTGGTCTACCTGTTCGTCCCGGGGCTGCTGAAGGCCCGGATGGCGCTGCTGCGGCGACGCGCCCGCTGATCAGCGCCGCAGCGCCTTGCGGGTGTTGCGGACGCGGAGGTGGGCGCGCTGCACGCCGGACAGCGTGTGCAGGTGCCCGGTGACGGTCAGGCGGTACTTGAGGCGCAGGAACGCCGGGAGCGCCGCGAGGTGTTCGGGGCCGATCGCGCTGAGCAGCCGGGTGATGTGCCGGTGGTAGGCGTGGCGGTAGTCGCGGTCGCCGTCGGGGAGGGTCCAGAAGAACATCGGGATCTCCTCGACCAGGGTGTTGTGGTCGTAGGCCCGCAGGTGGTCGCGGTAGACGGGCTCGGGGCGGTCGAGGAGCCAGCCGCGGACGAGTTCGATGGAGCGGACCCGGTCGGCGAGGCCGCGCGGGTCGGTGCGGCGCTGGGTGATGGAGCGGTCGCCGTCCTCGCGGATGCGCCAGTGGTAGACGGGTTCGGAGAGCACGTCGACGCTGCCGGCCAGGAAGTGGTGCGGGACGCTGACAGGGGCGTCCTCGTAGAGCATGCCTTCGGGGTATTCGAGGCCGGCCGCGGTGTAGAAGCTGCGGCGGTAGACCTTGTTCCAGGCGGTGCGGTCGGTGACGAGCGCGGGCAGTTCGCCGATGTGGGTGCGCAGCCTGGTCCGGGCGAACGGGCGGCGGTGCACGTGGGAGGGTTCGAGTCCGGTGGAGCGCAGCCGCAGCGCGTTGCCGGTGGCGAAGTCGGAGCCGGTCTCGTCGAGGGTGCTGATCATCAGCTGGTAGGCGTGCGGCGGCAGGGTGTCGTCGCTGTCGACGAAGGCGAGGTACTCGGTGCCGGGCGTGAGGTGGCGCACGCCGGTGTTGCGGGCGGCGCCGAGGCCCCGGTTGGGCTGGCCGACCACTCGGAAGCGCGGGTCGCGGGCGGCGTACTGCTCGGCGATGGCGGCGCTGGTGTCGGTGGAGCCGTCGTCGACCAGGACGCATTCGTAGTCGGTGAAGCTCTGGGCGGCGATCGAGTCCAGGCATTCGGCGAGGTACCGCTCGACGTTGTACACCGGGACGACGACGGAGAGTCGGGGGGCCATCGGCTGCGCGGCCTTTCGGGCGGGGCGCGCCCGGGTGATGCTGGCGGACGGGCGCCTGGCGAGGTCGCAGGGAGCGTATCGGCGGCGAACGGCCGTGTCGGCAACGGAAGATGACGCGCAGGCAGCGGAGCGGGAACATCCGGTTCTGGGCAGCGGGGAACAGGCTGCCGAACGAGCGCCGCTGCCCACCCCCGTGGGGCAACGGCGCCCGAGCATCAGGGTGCCGATCCTGCCGATCCGGACCACGCTGTGTCAACTATCGTGGAGTGGAGAGTGACGGCGCGGCGCGCGCAGTGCCAGGTCCGCACGGTTTGGGCACCGATCCATCAACGATCGTGCAGAGCCGGCCGACCGAAGGGATACGCCCGGGGGTACAGACCATCTATGATCCGCCTCATGCCCACGGACTCATCCCGCGCCGAAGCACCGGACTTCGCCAGCCACTTCCGGCGCCTGATAGCGGTGATCTACCCGAAGGATCTCGGCCGGCCCTGGCGGGACTCGGAGATCGCCGAAGGCACCGGTCTGAGCGGCACGTACATCGGCAACCTGCGCAAGGGCACCCAGAAGCCAAGCCTGGAGAACGCCGTCCGGATCGCCAAGTTCTTCGGCGTCCCGCTGGACTACTTCTCGGACTCGGAGACCGCCAGCGCCGTCGAGCGCGACCTGCGCCGGATCGAGGCGCTGCGCGACGCCCGGGTGGAGCGGATCGCCATGCGGGCGGCCGGCCTGCCGCCGGAGATGCAGGACGCCGCACTCACTATTGTGGAGCAGTTGCGGCGGGCGGTCGGCCTGCCCACCGGCCAGTCGGACGAGGCCGGACCGGTGACGTGACGCAGCGTCAGCAGGTGCCGCTGGGACACTGGCGGCTGCCGGAGGGGGTCGACGTGCGGGGTGTCGGGAGCGGGCTCGGGCGGACCCGCCGCCGGATGCGGGCGGTGGCGCGCGACCTGCGCCTGCCGCCGCTGAGCGGCGTGGAGGAGCTGTGCGGCGCGGTCTCCGCACACCTGGACCGGCCGATCCGGATCGCCCCGCGCCGGATGCGGGTCGGCGAGCCGTCGGGCTTCGTGGAGCGGCTGTCGGCGGAGGACGTGATCCACGTCGAGGAGGAGACCTCGGGCCTGCACCGGGCGCACATCGTCTGCCACGAGCTGGCGCACCTGCTGTGCGGCCACCTGAGCAAGCCGCCGTCGCCGGACGAGGACCCGTCGCTGGTCGAACTGCCCACCATCGACCCGGAGATGCTCCGCCTGGTGCTCGGCCGCTCGCACTACGACGACGCGGCCGAGGAGGAGGCGGAGGTGCTGGGCGCCGAGCTGATGCGCCTGCTGGTGCTCGCCCCCGGTGCCGGAACCACCTCGCAGCTGGCCCCCGCATTGGAGCACCGCAAGGGACAGCATGTCTGAACTGCCCTACAACTTCGCCTACTTGGGCATCGGCACGGTGGCCTGGGTGGTGGCGGGGCTGAAGCTGCGGGCCTGGCGGCGCGACCCGTCCTTCGGGCTGCTGGTGGTGGCCCTGGCGGTCGCCTCGCCGTCCACCGCCTTCCTGCTGGCGTCCCCGCTGGTGTACCGGGCGATCGGGCGGCTCACCGGCGTCGGCAACCTGGCCACCCTGCTGGTCTACCTGGGCATCGTCGGCTTCTCGGCGGCCGCGGTGGTCCTCGCGCTGGTCTGGTCGCCGCCGGAGCAGCGCGAGGGCGACCAGGTGTGGGCGCCGCTGGACGACCGGCTGCGGCGGCGGGTGCGGCGGCGCACGGCGGTGTTCGCCGTGCTGGTGCCGGTGCTGGTGGCGCTGTTCCTGGCGGGCGGCCCGTACCGGCCGGAGACGCCGCTGACCTTCGACACCACCTTCGCGCCACGCGCCGCCACCGCCCTGTTCCTGGCGCTCTACCAGGGCCTGTTCGCCTACGCGCTGGTGGACATCGGCCGGGTCTGCCTGGGCCACGCCGCCCGCCTCCCGGCCGGCTGGCTGCGCCGCGGCATCCGGCTGCTGGCGGCGGGCGCGCTGACGGCCTGCGGCTACGTGGTGTGCAAGCTCGCCGCGATCGCCCTCGCGTACGCCGGGGTGGGGGGCGTGGAGTGGCTGAGCACGGCGCTCGGCCCGTTCTTCGCGGCGCTCGGCGCGGTCGGCATCACGCTGGGCTTCGCGGGCCCGGCCGGCGCGGCCTGGAACCGCCGCCGCCGCGACTTCCGCGCGCTGCGCCCGCTGTGGGACCTGGTCTACCGGGCCGACCGCCGGCTCGCCCTGGAGGGCCCGCCGTCGCCGGCTTGGCGCGAGCGCGCCGCACTGCGCGACCTGGAGTGGCGCACCACCCGCCGCGGCCTGGAGATCCGCGACGGGCAGCTGACGCTCCGCCCGTGGATCGACCCGGCGGCG
Organism: Kitasatospora sp. NPDC004531; assembly: GCF_053602195.1. Classification (NCBI taxonomy): domain Bacteria; kingdom Bacillati; phylum Actinomycetota; class Actinomycetes; order Kitasatosporales; family Streptomycetaceae; genus Kitasatospora; species Kitasatospora sp. NPDC004531. The sequence continues at coordinate 42,164 of NZ_JBSGDD010000067.1, forward strand.
GTCCGCGGCGCCGAACGCTTCGCCGCGCAGGCCGAGTTGGTCCCCGACGAGCGGGACGCGCTGGTGGTCGCGGCCGCGCTGCGCTCCGCGGTCGGGGCGCTGGCGGCCGGGGCGGTGCCGCGCCCGCGCGAGGAGCAGCCGGTGCTGCCGGGCCTGGACGCCGAACCCGCCGAGGAGCGCGCCCACCTGGTGCTGGTCGCCGGCTACCTGCAATCCCCGCTGCTGGAGCGGGCGTTGGCCGAGACGTCATGACGCCCGTCCCACCGCGGGACGCGTTCGCCGCCCTGGTCCTGCACCGCGCCCCGCAGCGGGCCCGGGTCGGCCTGACGCTCGGCTTCGTGCGCACCTTCGCCGTCCCGGAGATCGCCGAAGTGCTGTACGGCACCGGCAGGTTGACGTCCGCGCCGAAGGCCAGGGCGAAGGCGACGGGCGCGATGATGTTCGCGCTGATCGGCCACGGGGTGGACAGCGCACCGGGCCGGGAGATCGTCGCCGAGCTCGCCGCGATGCACCGACTGCCGGGCGTGGACGCCGAGTTGATGCGCTACGTGCTGGCCTGCTTCACCGCCTGCCCGGTGGAGTTCACCGCCCGCCACGGCGGCGTGACCCCCGCCGAACGCACCGCCGCGTTCGCCTTCCAGGCCGACCTGGCCGCCGCCCTGCACCTCCCGCCACTCCCCGGCCCCGACCTGAACGCCGTCACCGCCTGGATGCGCGACTTCGAAGCCGCCCGGTTCGCCCCCAGCCCCGCCGGCCAGGCCCTCTGGCAGGCCGTCTCCCCCCTCTTCGCCGCCCGCCTCCCCGCGCCCCTCACCCGCTACGCCCCCGCCTTCGCCACCGCCCTCCTCGACACCCCCCTCCGCGACGCCTTCGCCCTCCCCCGCCCCCCATGGCCCCTCCGCACGGCAGCCACCCTCGCCTTCCGCCTCACCCGCTGACGCAGGCCCACACAGCGACTCGACGGCCCCACCCGCCCCCGTGGCCACCACCCTCCGCCTGCCTCACCGCGCCCGCCTCAAGACCGCCGACGCCCCAAGCCCATGGAACGCCCCAGCCCGCCCCACGGACCACCCACGCACCGCCACCTTCCGCCCGCCCCTCAACCCACCCGCAAGGCCGCAAGGCCGCAAGGCCGCAAGGCCGCAAGGCCGCAAGGCCGCAAGGCCGCAAGGCCGCAAGGCCGCAAGGCCGCAAGGCCGCAAGGCCGCAAG
>NZ_JBSGDD010000068.1:0-42403 GCF_053602195.1 Kitasatospora sp. NPDC004531
GCGGTGCGGCCGGGCGTCCCGGCGGGGCGGGGGTCGGGGGTGTGAGTGGGGGGCCCCGCGGGGCGTGATATACTTCGGGGCGGGTCGCGGACGCGCGTCCGCACGGGCCCCGATCGGCAGCCTAGGCCGGGCCGGTCAGGCCACCGGCTCGACACTCTCGCCGGGCGCCCGGCCACTCACCCGTTCGGTCTCCAGCGCGGCCTGCAGGATGACGACGGCCGCGGCCTGGTCGATCACCGAGCGGCCCTTCTTCGAGGACCGGCCGGAGGCGCGCAGCCCGGCGGCGGCGGTGACGGTGGTCATCCGCTCGTCGACCAGCCGCACGCCGACCGGGTGGAGCAGCGTGGCCAGCCGGCCCGCGTAGTCGCGGACCTTGGCGGCGGCCGGGCCTTCCTTGCCGTTCAGCGAGCGCGGCAGGCCGACCACGACCTCGATGGCGTCGTACTCCTCGACGATCGCCTTGAGCCGGGCCTGCGACCGGCCCCCGGCGGGGACGGTCTCCACCGGCGTGGCGATCAGCCCGTCGGGGTCGCAGACCGCGACCCCGATCCGGGCGTCGCCCACGTCGACGGCGATCCGCCGGCCGCGCCGGAAGACCTTCTCCTCGATGTGCTCCTCGCTCACGCGCGCTCGGCCACCAGTGCGCGGACGGCCGCGATCGCGTCGCCGACGGCGGCCGGGTTGCTGCCGCCGCCCTGCGCCACGTCGTCCTTGCCGCCACCGCCGCCGCCGAGGGTCTTCGCCGCGGCGCGGACCAGCTCGCCGGCCTTGATGCCGCGGGCGCGGGCGTCCTCGCTGGTGGCGATGACGGTCAGCGGGCGGTCGTTCGCGACGGTGAACGCGGCGACCACGGACGGGCGGTTGCCGAGCCGGGCCCGGATGTCCAGCACCAGCTTGCGCAGCTCGTCCGCGCCGGTGCCGTCACCGACCCGGGCGGCGACCAGGGCGACGCCCTTGATGTCCTCCGCGCCCTCGGCGAGGCCCGCGGCGGCCGCCAGCACCTTCTCGGCGCGGAACTTCTCGATCTCCTTCTCGGCGTCCTTGAGCTTGGCGAGCATGCCGGAGATCTTCTCCGGGAGCTCCTCCGGGCGGCCCTTGACCAGTTCGGTGAGCTGGGAGACCACGGTGTGCTCGCGGGCCAGGAACTTGTACGCGTCGACGCCGACCAGCGCCTCCACGCGGCGCACGCCGGAGCCGATCGAGGACTCGCCGAGCAGCTTCACCAGGCCCAGCTGGGCGGTGTTGCCGACGTGCGTGCCGCCGCACAGCTCCTTGGAGAAGTCGCCGATGGTGACCACGCGCACCGAGTCGCCGTACTTCTCGCCGAACATCGCGATGGCGCCCTGCTTGCGGGCCTCGTCCATCGTCATCACCTCGGCGGTGACGTCGAGTTCGCGGGTCAGCACGTCGTTGATCTTCTGCTCGACGTCGACCAGCACGCTGCCGGGGACGGCGGCGGGCGAGCCGAAGTCGAAGCGGAAGCGGCCGGGGGCGTTCTCGGAGCCGGCCTGGGCGGCCGTCGGGCCGAGCGCGTCGCGCAGCGCCTGGTGGGTCAGGTGGGTCGCCGAGTGGGCGCGGGCGATGGCCCGGCGGCGGTCGGTGTCGATGGTGGCGTACGCGGACGCGCCGAGCACCACCTCGCCGAACAGCACCCCGCCGGAGTGCACGATGACGCCCGGCACCGGCTGCTGCACGTCGCGGATCTCCACGACGGCGCCGGAGTCGAGGCGGATCCGGCCGTGGTCGGCGAGCTGGCCGCCGCCCTCGGCGTAGAACGGGGTGCGGTCGAGGATCAGCTCGACCTCGTCGCCCTCGCTCGCGGCCGGCGACGGGACGCCGTCCACCAGCAGGCCGACCACGGTGGCCTCGCCCTCGGTGAGGGTGTAGCCGGTGAAGACGGACGCGCCGGCGCTGTCGGCGACCTCGCGGTACGCGGCGACGTCGGCGTGGCCCATCTTCTTGGCCTTGGCGTCGGCCTTGGCGCGGTCGCGCTGCTCCTGCATCAGGCGGCGGAAGCCGGCCTCGTCGACCTGCAGGCCCTGCTCCTCGGCCATCTCCAGGGTGAGGTCGATCGGGAAGCCGTAGGTGTCGTGCAGCTTGAACGCCTGCTCGCCGGAGAGCACCACGCCGCCGCCGGACTTGGTCTCGGTGACCGCGGCGTCCAGCAGGTTGGTGCCGGAGCGCAGGGTCTGCAGGAAGGCGTTCTCCTCGGCGACCACGACCGTCTCGATGCGCTTGCGGTCGGTCTCCAGCTCCGGGTACTGCGGGGCCATCGCCTTGATCGAGATGTCGATCAGGTCCTTGGCGACCGGCTCGGTGGCGCCCAGCAGGCGCATGTTGCGGATCGCGCGGCGCAGGATGCGGCGCAGCACGTAGCCGCGGCCCTCGTTGCCGGGGGTGACGCCGTCGCCGACCAGCATCAGCGCGGTGCGGAAGTGGTCGGTGACCACGCGCAGCGAGACGTCCGACTTGTGGTCGGCGCCGTAGCGGTGGCCGGTGAGCTCGGCGGCGCGGTCGAGGATCATCCGGCTGGTGTCGATCTCGAAGAGGTTGTCGACGCCCTGCAGGACGGCGGCGAGGCGCTCCAGGCCGAGGCCGGTGTCGATGTTCTTGCTCGGCAGGTCGCCGAGGATCTCGAAGCCGTCCTTGCCGTCGCCGTGGCCGCGCTCGTACTGCATGAAGACCAGGTTCCAGATCTCCAGGTAGCGCTCGCCGTTGACCGCCGGGCCGCCCTCCTCGCCGTACTCGGGGCCGCGGTCGTAGTTGATCTCCGAGCACGGGCCGCACGGGCCGGGGACGCCCATCGACCAGAAGTTGTCCTTCATGCCCAGGCGCTGGATCCGCTCGGACGGCACGCCGATGACGTCCCGCCAGATCTTCTCGGCCTCGTCGTCGTCCTGGTAGACGGTGATCCAGAGCTTCTCGGGCTCCAGGCCGTAGCCGCCGTCCGCGACGGAGCTGGTGAGCAACTCCCAGGCGAACTTGATGGCGCCTTCCTTGAAGTAGTCGCCGAACGAGAAGTTGCCGCACATCTGGAAGAACGAGCCGTGCCGGGTGGTCTTCCCGACCTCCTCGATGTCCAGGGTGCGGACGCACTTCTGCACGCTGGTGGCGCGCGAGAACTGCGGCTTGACCTCGCCGAGGAAGTACGGCTTGAAGGGCACCATGCCGGCGTTGACCAGCAGCAGGGTGGGGTCGTCGGCGACCAGCGAGGCCGACGGTACGACGGTGTGGCCGCGCTCCTCGAAGAAGCGCAGCCAGCGGCGGCGGATCTCTGCCGACTCCATCAGTGGGGGTCCTTCCGATCGGTCGTGCGGCCCGGCAGCTCGCGCTGACGGGGCTTGGCAACGATTGGGGGGGTGGTGCGGCGCGTGCCGCGAGACGTGGGCAGGGCGGCGGCCGGGGAGCCCGGGGCCGCCGAGATAGCTCGGCCGCCGCTCGATCCGGCCGCGCCGCTGAGCGTGCGGCGGCGGGGCGGTTCGACGACCGCGGTGCCGTCCAGGCCGAGGTCGGCGCGCAGCTGCTGCTCGCGCTCGGCCATGCCGGCCTTCACGTCGCGGGCGAACTGCCGGGCGGCGTCGCCGAGTTGGAGCGCGCCGCGGGCGGCGGTGCCGGACAGCGAGTCGGGCGTGAGGCGGTGCACCGCCTCGTTGGCCTTGTTCATGGCCCAGACGGTGGCGCCCGCGCCGACCGCCATCCAGAAGATTCTGCGCACCATCGCCGTCAGCCCTTCACGGCCCGGCGCACGCGCGACAGCAGCCCGCCGCGCGGCGCGGTCGCGGCCCGTACCTCGGCCCGGATCAGCCGGGCCAGCTCCTCGCGCTCGCCGCTCTGCTGCGGCACCGCGAGCCCGGTCTGCTGCCGGTTCACGGCCCGGCGCACGCCGTAGCTGAACGCGGCCAGCTTCACCAGCGGCCCGCCGACGGTGGCGGCCACCGTGGAGGACAGCGCCTTGGCGTCGGCCGCGGCGTCCTGGACGTTGGCGGTGATCTCGTCGACCCGCTCCAGCTGCTCGTGCGCGCTGCGGACCGCGGCGTTCGCGTCCTGCAGCAGCGGCACGGCCTGCTCGGTGACGGCGGCGACCAGGACGGTGGCCTCCCGGAGCACCTTCGACAGCCGGACCAGGACCACGGCGAGCAGGGTGACCAGGACCGCCCAGAAGACGGCGACCAGCAGCCCGGCCAGCTCTCCCACGGACACCTTCGCGCGCTCCCTCGCCTGTGAGTTTCCGGTATCGAAAACCTCGGTAGTGAACCCTACCGTGACTGCCGGTCGCTCCCCGACCGGATATGTCGCCCGTCACCGCGCCCCGGCGGCCGGTCGGTTGTGCGAACACGGCGCGTAACCTACCGCCCGGTCACCTCGTTGAGGAGTTCGGCTCGCGGAGCACGGGCCCAGCGCTTGAACGGGGGCGTCGCGTGGAGAGCATGGCCGCAGCGTCGAACGGGCCGGGCCGACTGCCCGCCGAAATCACCCACTTCGTCGGGCGGGCCGCCGAACTCGACGCCTTGGCCGACCTGTTGGGCCGCGCCCGGCTGGTCACCGTGACCGGGCCGGGCGGCGTCGGCAAGTCCCGGCTGGCCCTGCGCGCCGCCGCCCGGCTCGCCGCCGACTTCCCGGACGGCGCGCACCTCGCCGACCTCGCGCCGGTGCGCGATCCGCTGCTGCTCGGCCCCGCCGTGCTGGCCGCGCTGGGCCCCGCCGACCGGCCGCCGCTCGCCGAACGCCGCCTGCTGCTGGTGCTGGACGGCTGCGAGCACCTGGTGGACGCCTGCGCCGAGCTCGTCGACGCCCTGCTGCGCGCCGCCCCCGGCCTGCGGGTGCTGGCCACCTCCCGGCAGTCGCTGCGGGCGGTCGGCGAGCACCTGCTGCCGCTCGCCCCGCTGCCGGTCGAACCGGAAGCCGGGGCGGACTCGGAGGCGATGCTGCTGTTCGCCGACCGCGCCGCCGCCGTCCGCCCCGGCTTCCGGCTGGCCCGCGCCAACCGCGCCGAGGTGGCGCTGCTCTGCCGCCGCCTGGACGGCCTCCCGCTCGCCCTGGAACTCGCCGCCGGCCGGCTGCGCGCGCTGTCCGTCGAGCAGCTGCTGGCCCGGCTGGACGACCCCTTCCGGCTGCTCACCGGCGGCGGCCGCACCGCGGTGGCCCGGCACCGGACGATGCGCACCGCGATCGGCTGGAGCCACGAACTCTGCACCATGCAGGAACGTTTACTCTGGTCGCGCCTGTCGGTCTTCGCCGGCGGCTTCGACCTGGACGCCGCCGAATACGTCTGCGGCGGCGAGGGCCTGGACCTCGACGACGTCCTCGAACTCCTCGACGCGCTGGTCGACAAGTCCGTGCTGGAGCGCCTCGACGGCGAAGGCGCCCGGTTCCGGATGCTCGGCGCCCTGCGCGACTACGGCGGCCACTGGCTGCGGGCCGGCCACGACCACCGGCGGCTGCGCCGGCGCCACCGCGACTGGTACCTGTCCGTCGCCACCTGGGGCGAGGTCGAGTGGTTCGGCCCCGAGCAGGCCGAGGCCGCCGAACGCACCCGTCTCGCCCACCCCGACCTGCGCGCCGCCCTGGAGTTCTCGCTCACCGAACCCGGCGAGGAACAGCCCGCCCTCGTCCTGGCCGGCGCCCTCTGGTACTTCTGGGCCGGCACCGGCCGCCTCGGCGAGGGCCGCCACTGGCTGGACCGCGCCCTCGCCCGCGCCCCCGAACCCACCGAGGCCCGCGCCAAGGCCCTCTGGACCACCGGCCACCTCGCCGCCCTCCAGGGCGACCCGGCCCGCGCCCACAGCGCCCTCGCCGAATGCCACCGCCAGGCCCTGCACACCGGCGACCGCCGCTCCCTCGCCCACGCCGTCCACCGGCAGGGCTGCGCCGCGCTGCTCGACGACGACCCGGCCCGCGCCGCCGAGCTCCTCGCACAGGCCCTGCGCCACTACACCGCCCTCGGCGAGCTCGACACCCACGTCCTGCTCGCGATGACCGACCTCGCGCTGGCCCACCTGTGCCTCGGCGACGCCCCGAACGGCGCCGCCTGGGCCGAACGCGCCCGCGAACACTGCGAGCAGCACGGCGAACAGTGGGCGCACGCCTACTGCCTGTACGCGCTCGCCCGGGCCCGCCACCGGGCCGGCCGCCCCCGGGCCGCCCGCGACCTCGCCCGCGACACGATCCGGCTCGCCCACCCCCTGCGCGACCCGCTCGCCACCGCCCTCGCCGTCGACCTGCTGGCCCTGCTCGCCACCGAGGCCCCCGCCCCCGACCCGTACGAGGCCCGCGTCCTGCAGGGCGCCGCACACCGCCTCCGGATCGCCCTCGGCGCCCCGTACTCCGCCACCCTCGACAGCCCCCACCGCACCTGCACCCGCCGCACCCGCGCGGCCCTCACCGACCACCAGTACGACGAGGCCTTCCGCCTCGGCGCCCGCCTCGCCCCGGACGCCGCCGTCCACCGCGCCCTGCACGGCCCCTGACAGCACCCGGAAACGGGAAACGCCCCCGCGGTCCGAGGACCGAGGGGGCGTTCCGCTCGCGGGTCAGCGCGAGTAGTACTCGACGACCAGCTGCTCGTCGCAGACGACCGGAACCTCGCGGCGCTGCGGCGCGCGGTCCAGACGGAAGGCCAGGGCCTTCAGGTTGACCTCCAGGTACTTCGGGGTCTGGCCCTCGCCGGCGTTGCCGCCCTCGCGAGCCACCTGGAAGGGGACCTTCTCCTTGGACTTTTCCTTCACCGTGACGACGTAGCCCGGCTTCATCTGGAACGACGGCTTGTTGACCTTCGAGCCGTTGACCTCGATGTGACCGTGCACGACCATCTGGCGGGCCTGGTAGATGGTGCGGGCGATGCCCGAACGCAGGACCAGGGCGTCGAGGCGGACCTCCAGCAGGGCGACGAGCGCCTCACCGGTCTTGCCCTCGACCTTCTTGGCGGCCTCGAAGGCACGCGCCATCTGCTTCTCGCTGAGGTCGTACTGCGCGCGCAGACGCTGCTTCTCGGTCAGACGGACCTTGTAGTCAGAGTTCTGCTTGCGGCCACGGCCGTGCTGGCCGGGCGGGTACGGGCGGGCCTCGAAGTACTTGACGGACTTCGGGGTCAGCGGAACGCCGAGAGCACGGGCGATCTTGACCTTGGGGCGCTTCTGGTTCGCCATGTTTCCTTTTCCTGTTCAGATACGGCTGTCACCAGGTGTTGACGGAGGACGCTTCTCGCGGCCCGGAGAAAAACCGTCCGTCGCCGGATGGTCAGCCGCTCTCCGCGACCGGGCACTATGTGCTTGCACACGAGAGGCCCACCGACCCGCAGAGGTGGTGGGCTGCCCGCGACACCGAAAGCCGGTGCGCGTCGCTCCTGGAGAACTCCCTTGCGGGAGGCCTCCGTTGGTTGCCCCGCTGGTGCGGCCGGTCGCTCCTCGCGGAACCCCTGGCCCGGGACACACTGCGGACAGTCTACAGGCAGTTCACTCGCCCTTGAGCCGGGCCCTGGTCCACTCCGCGATCTCCGCGTACCGGGCCTCTCCCCCGCGCCGGGTCGGCCGGTAGTACTCCTTGCCGTGCACCGCGTCCGGCGCGTACTGCTGCGCGGCGATGCCCTCCGGCAGGTCGTGCGGGTACTGGTAGCCCTTCCCGTGCCCCAGCTTCTTCGCCCCGCCGTAGTGCGCGTCCCGCAGGTGCGCCGGCACCGCGCCCGCCAGCCCCTGCCGGACGTCCGCCAGCGCGGCGTCGATCGCCAGGTACGCGGCGTTCGACTTCGGCGCCAGCGCCAGCGCGATCGCCGCCTGCGACAGGATGATCCGCGCCTCCGGGAACCCGATCAGCGCGACCGCCTGCGCGGCCGCCACCGCCGTCGACAGCGCGGTCGGGTCGGCCAGGCCGACGTCCTCACTGGCCGAGATCATCAGCCGCCGGGCGATGAACCTCGGGTCCTCCCCCGCCTCGATCATCCGCGCCAGGTAGTGCAGCGTGGCGTCCACGTCACTGCCCCGGATCGACTTGATCAGCGCACTCGCCACGTCGTAGTGCTGATCGCCGTCCCGGTCGTACCGCACCGCCGCCTGGTTCACCGCCGTCTCGGTCGCCGCCAGCGTCAGCACGCTCCCGCCCTGCTCCAGCGCCGCCCCCGCCGCCGCCTCCAGCATGGTCAGCGCCCGCCGCGCGTCGCCCCCGGCCATCCGCACCAGGTGGTCCTCGGCCTCCTCCGCCAGCTCCACACTGCCGCCCAGCCCCCGCTCGTCCACCGTCGCCCGGCGCAGCAGGGTGCGGATGTCCTCGTCGGTCAGCGACTCCAGGGTCAGCAGCAGGGAACGCGACAGCAACGGCGAGATGATCGAGAAGTACGGGTTCTCGGTGGTCGCGGCGATCAGCGTCACCCAGCGGTTCTCCACCGCCGGCAGCAGCGAGTCCTGCTGTGCCTTGGAGAACCGGTGGATCTCGTCCAGGAACAGCACCGTCTCCCGCCCGGACATCCCGACCGCCCGCCGGGCCCCGTCGATCACCGCCCGGACTTCCTTGACGCCGTGGCTGATCGCCGAGAGTTCGACGAACCGCCCCTCCACCGCCTGGCTGATCACGTGCGCCAGCGTGGTCTTCCCCGTCCCCGGCGGCCCCCACAGGATCACCGAACTCGTCGCCGCCGGCCCCTTCGCCCCCGCGACCAGCCGCCGCAACGGAGACCCGTCCTTCAACAACTGCTGCTGCCCGGCCACCTCGTCCAACGTCCGCGGCCGCATCCTCACCGCCAGTGGGGCGCGCCCCGGCTCACTGCTCTGACGTTCCTCGGCTGCATGCGTGAAAAGGTCCGGCTCGTCCACAGCACGCAAGCCTATACGCGGCAGGAGTGCGAAACCTGGGAGAGCAACCCCAGGGGCGCGGGGAACTGCGCGCTGCGGAAGGCACCCCACCGCAAGGTCGCGACCCAGGGCAATGACCTGCACTTGATCGCGACCTTGCGGACGTGACTCGCGCTTGTCGCGCAGTTCCCCGCGCCCCTGCTTTCGCGCCCACCCGCCGTCTCCCCCCTACTGCGGCCGGTGCATCAGCACGACGTCGAACTCCTCCAGCCCGTACACCACCGTCCCCGAAGCCTTGCTCACCCCCGCCCGCACCGCCGCCTGCGGCCCCCGCGAGGCGTCGAACGCCTGCTGGTCCGCGAAGATCGCGCCCACCACGCCCACCGACCGCTCGCGGTCGATGAGCATGGCGGCCCCCACATACCCGTCGATCCCCCTGATCGCCGGCAGCCCGCGCTCCTCGAACCCCTTCACCACCCCGTCCACCCCCGCCGGGTCGTACGCGAAGCGGGTGAGCCGGAAGCCGCCGTTCTCGACGGCCGCCCCGGGCTCCGCCGCCGCGACGTCCCAGCGGTTGACGGCGACGGTCGCGGCGAACGGGACGAGCAGGGTGTCGCGCCGGTCGGCCAGCGCGGTGTCGCTCGCGGCTTCGTGTTCGGGGGTGTCCCACCAGGAGCCCATGGTGAGGGTGCCGAGCCGGCGGTTGGCGAACAGCCCGTAGCCGCGGTAGCCGGGCCGGGCGGAGAGGAGTTGGACGGCTTCGCCGCGCAGCGCGTCGAGGCTGTCCTCCAGCAGCGCCGGGTCGCCGGTCGCGTAGACGGTGCGGACGTACATGGAGTGCCTCCAGCCGTTGCGGGATCCCCTCCATCGCACGCCCGCCGAACCTGCCCGGTCAACCGGGGGCGGTCACCGCGCGAGCAGCGTCGCCGCGTGGTCGAACACGTACTTCTGGAGGTCCCGCGGCGGCCGCTGGTACCCCCGGGGCTCGGGCCGCGGCGGCAGGGTGATCGCCGGGCGGACCACCTCGTGGTAGGGAACCGTGGACAGCAGGTGGGCGATCATGTTCAGGCGCGCCCGCCGCTTGTCGTCGCTGTCCACCACGTTCCACGGCGATTCCGGCAGGTCGGTGTGGATGAACATCTCGTCCTTCGCCCGCGAGTAGTCCTCCCAGCGGGTGATCGACTCGACGTCCATCGGCGAGAGCTTCCACTGCCGCATCGGGTCGTCGAGCCGGTCCCGGAAGCGCCGTTCCTGCTCGACGTCGCTGACCGAGAACCAGTACTTGCGCAGCAGGATGCCCGCCTCGATGAGCATCCGCTCGAACGTCGGGCACTGGTGCAGGAACTGCCAGTACTCCTCGTCCGTGCAGAAGCCCATCACCTTCTCGACGCCGGCCCGGTTGTACCAGGACCGGTCGAACAGCACGATCTCCCCGGCCGCCGGCAGGTGTTCGACGTAGCGCTGGAAGTACCACTGGCCGCGCTGGCGTTCGGTCGGGGCGGGCAGGGCGGCGATCCGCGCGATGCGTGGGTTCAGGTACTCGGTGACGCGCTTGATCGCGCCGCCCTTGCCGGCTGCGTCCCGGCCCTCGAAGATCACGACCATCCGGACGCCCTCGACGCGCACCCACTCCTGCATCTTGACCAGTTCCTGCTGGAGCCGGAGCAGTTCGGGTTCGTAGATCCGCTTGGGAATCCGCTGGACGCTCTTGGCGCCGGCCTTCTTGCCGCGCTTGGGGTCCGCCACTTCGCACACCTTCCGATCACCGTACAGATGATGATCACTCAGGCTACGGGCCGCCGGCAGCCCCCGCAGGTCGACCGGCGGCCTCGCGGGTCAGAGCTCGGCGAACGGCGCGGGGTAGCGGCACACCCCGTGCGGCACGCTGTCCGCGCCGGGCAGCGGGAGTGCCTGGAAGTAGCCGTCGGGAACGTCGTAGGGGCCGGTGATGCGGTGCCCGGAGGCGGGCCCGAAGCCGAACCGGCCGTAGTAGCCGGGGTCGCCGAGGACGACCACGACCCGCTCGCCGGCCTCGACGGCGGCGGTCAGCGCGGCACGCACCACGGCGCTGCCGACGCCCTTGCGCTGCCACTCGGGGGCGACCGCGACGGGGGCGAGGGCGAGGCCCTTGCCGTTGCCGATCCGCAGCCGGGTGAGCAGCGCGTGGCCGATGACCACCTCGCGGCTGTCGACGGCGACCAGGGAGAGTTCCGGCAGGAACGCGGGGTCGCGGCGCAGCGCGTCCACCAGGTCCGCCTCTTCGGGGCCTGGGAAGGCCGCCATGTGGACGCGCCGGGTCTCGGCGGTGTCGGTGGGGAGTTCGACTCTGGTTCGTACGGTCATCCTTGACCCTTCTTGCGCCCTGCACCCCGTCGTGCAGCGATCCGGCCCCGGGCGGTGCGAGCCTACTCCTGGTAAGCGCGCACCGACCGGGGCCGGAACGAATCGTGATCTACCGTCAGTTTTTGACGGGTTGTCAGGCGGTGGGCTCGGCCTCCGCCTTCGCGGTCTCCTTGGCCTTCGGCTTGGCGTCCACGCCGGCCTCCCGGCGCTGGGCCGGGGTGATCGGGGTGGGGGCGCCGGTCAGCGGGTCGCCGCCGGTGGAGGTCTTCGGGAAGGCGATGACGTCCCGGATGGTGTCGTAGCCGCCCAGCAGGGTGACCACGCGGTCCAGGCCGAGCGCGATGCCGCCGTGCGGCGGCGGGCCGAAGTTGAAGGCGTCCAGCAGGAAGCCGAACTGCGAGGCGGCCTCCTCCTCGGACAGGCCGATCGCGTCGAACGCCCGCTTCTGCACCTCGCGCTGGTGGATACGGATCGAACCGCCGCCCAGCTCCGAGCCGTTGAGCACCAGGTCGTACGCGTTGGAGAGCGCGCTGCCCGGGTCGGTGTCGAAGGTGGCGAGCGACTCGGCGGTGGGCGCGGTGAACGGGTGGTGCACCGCGTGCCAGCCCTGGAACTCGCCCTTGTCGTCCTCGATCGGCTCGAACATCGGGAAGTCCACGACCCAGAGGAAGGCCCACTGGGACTCGTCGATCAGGTTGCAGCGGCGGCCGATCTCCAGGCGGGCCGCGCCGAGCAGCTCCTGCGAGGCGGTCTTCTTGCCGGCGGCGAAGAACACGGCGTCGCCGGGCTTGGCGCCGGCGGCGGCGGCCAGGCCGGCCAGGTGCTCCTCGGACAGGTTCTTGGCGACCGGGCCGCGCAGCTCGCCGGTCTCGGCGTCCACCAGGACGTACGCGAGGCCGCGGGCGCCGCGGGCCTTCGCCCAGTCCTGCCAGGCGTCGAGCTGCTTGCGGGGCTGCGAGGCGCCGCCGGGCATGACGACCGCGCCGACGTACGGGGCCTGGAAGACCCGGAACTCGGTGCCCTTGAAGTACTCGGTCAGGTCGGTGAGTTCCTGCCCGAAGCGGACGTCCGGCTTGTCGGAGCCGTAGCGCGACATGGCGTCGGCGTACGTCATCCGCGGCAGCGGGTTGGGGATCTCGTAGCCGTGCACCTCGCGCCAGATCGCGGCGATGATCTTCTCGCCGAGGGCCAGGATGTCCTCCTGGTCGACGAACGACGCCTCGATGTCGAGCTGGGTGAACTCCGGCTGCCGGTCGGCGCGGAAGTCCTCGTCGCGGAAGCAGCGGGCGATCTGGTAGTAGCGCTCCATGCCGGCGACCATCAGCAGCTGCTTGAACAGCTGCGGGGACTGCGGCAGCGCGTACCAGTGGCCGGGCTGGAGGCGGACCGGGACCAGGAAGTCGCGGGCGCCCTCGGGGGTGGAGCGGGTCAGGTACGGCGTCTCGATGTCGAGGTAGTCGTTCTCCTCCATCACCGTGCGGATGATGTGGTTGACCTTCGAACGCAGCCGCAGCGCGCGGGCCGGGCCCTCGCGGCGCAGGTCGAGGTAGCGGTAGCGCAGCCGCACCTCCTCGTTGACCGAACCGGGCTCGTACTCGGCGACCTGGAACGGCAGCGGCGCGGCCTCGGACAGCACCTCGATCGACTCGACGACGACCTCGACGGCGCCGGTCGGGATGTCCGGGTTCTCGTTGCCCTCGGGGCGGACCCGGACCTCGCCGATCACCTTCACGCAGTACTCGGAGCGCAGCCCGTGCACCGACTCCAGGTCGCGGACCACGACCTGCACGGTGCCGGAGGCGTCCCGCAGGTCGATGAAGGCCACGCCGCCGTGGTCACGGCGGCGGGCCACCCAGCCGGCCAGGGTGACGGTGGTGCCGGCGTGCTCCGGTCGGAGCGTGCCCGCGTCGTGCGTGCGGATCACAGCTGCTTCTCCTTCAGGGTGGTGACGAGCGTGTCGAGGGCGACGGGGGTCTGCTCGCCGGTGGTCATGTCCTTGAGCTGGACCACGCCGTCGGCGAGGTCCCGGTCGCCGGCGATCACGGCGAACCGGGCGCCGGATCGGTCCGCCGACTTCATGGCGTTCTTGATGCCCTTGACGCCGAAGGCGAGGTCGGTGGCGACACCGGCCCGGCGCAGCTCGACCGTGGCGGCGAACAGGACGTTCTTCGCCTCCTCGCTCAGCGCGACGGCGTACACGTCGGTGGCGGCGGGCAGTTCGAGGGCGACGCCCTCCGCCTCCAGCGCCAGGAAGGTGCGGTCCACGCCGAGCGCCCAGCCGACCGAGGGCAGCGCCGGTCCGCCGATCATCTCGGACAGGCCGTCGTAGCGGCCGCCGCCGCCGATCGCGGACTGGGCACCGAGGCCGTTGTGCACGAACTCGAAGGTGGTGCGGGTGTAGTAGTCCAGGCCGCGCACCAGCTTCGGGTCGTCGACGAACGCGACCCCGGCCAGCGTGAGGAGTTCGCGCACCTTCACGTCGTACGCCTTGCAGTCCTCGCAGAGGAAGTCCCGCAGCATGGGGGCGTCGGTGAGCTGGGCCTGCACCGACTCGCGCTTGTCGTCCAGCACGCGCAGCGGGTTGATCTCGGCGCGGCGGCGGGTGTCCTCGTCCAGGTCGAGGCCGGAGAGGAACTCGATCAGCGCGGCGCGGTAGACCGGGCGGCACTGCTTGTCGCCGAGGCTGTTGAGCAGCAGCGAGTAGTTCGACAGGCCGAGCGAGCGGAACGCGTCGTCGGCGAGGATGATCAACTCGGCGTCCAGCGCCGGGTCCTCGGCGCCGATGGCCTCCGCGCCGACCTGCGAGAACTGGCGGTAGCGGCCCTTCTGCGCCCGCTCGTAGCGGTAGTAGTTGCCGGAGTACCAGAGCTTGACCGGCAGGTTGCCCTGCTTGTGCAGGTTGGCCTGGAGGGCGGCGCGCAGCACGGAGGCGGTGCCCTCGGGGCGCAGCGCGAGCTCGTCGCCGCCGCGGGTGGTCAGGTTGTACATCTCCTTGGTGACGATGTCGGTGGACTCGCCGACGCCGCGGGAGAAGAGCTTCACGTCCTCGAAGACCGGGGTCTCGATGTAGCCGTAGCCGGCCCGTCGGGCGGGCGCCGCGATCGCCTCGCGGATCGCCAGGAAGGTCGCCGAACTGGGCGGCAGCAGGTCGTAGGTGCCCTTGGGGGCGGTGAAGGTGCTCAACTTCTCTTCCGTCACATTCCTCGTCGCGGGAAAGCTGTGCTCTCGGCGGGGTCGCCGCCCCGCGCTGCCTGCTGGAGGTAGGGGTTGGTGGCGCGCTCTCGGCCGATGGTGGTCTGGGAGCCGTGGCCGGAGAGCACCACGGTCGCGTCGTCGAGGGGCAGGCACACCCGGGCCAGTGAGCGCATGATCGCGTCGCTGTCTCCGCCCGGGAGGTCGGTACGCCCGATGGAGCCGGCGAACAGCAGGTCGCCCGAGAACAGCACCGGAGGAATGTCGTCCGCTGCGGGCGTCCTGAACGTCACCGACCCCTTGGTATGGCCGGGGGCGTGGTCGACGGTGAGCCGCAGGCCGGCCAGTTCGAGCACGCCGCCGTCGGTCAACTCGCGGACGTCGTCCGGTTCCCCGACGGTGATCGAGCCCATCAGCTGCTGCCCGAGGGAGCGGCCGAGGCCCTTCTCGGGGTCGGCCATCATGAACCGGTCCTCGGGGTGGATCCAGGCGGGGACGCCCCTGGCGCCGCAGACCGGGACCACCGAGGCGATGTGGTCGATGTGCCCGTGGGTGAGCAGGACCGCGACCGGCTTGAGCCGGTGCTCGCGGATCAACTCCTCGACGCCGCTTGCCGCTTCGTGTCCGGGGTCGACGATCACGCACTCCTCGCCCGCGGCGGGTGCGACCAGGTAGCAGTTGGTGCCCCAGGCCCCGGCGGGGAATCCGGCGACGAACACGCGAGTCCTTCGTTTCATGCGGTGGCGGTGGTGTTTCCCCAGCAGCCTACCGGCGGTACGGTGCCGCGGGCGAACCGGTTCCCGGGCGCGTTCAGGCCTTTCTCATGTGGCGTTGATCCTCTGCTGACGCGCGGGGTCCCTACACTTGGCCGCCGACGGGTGCGAGGATGCGCACACGTCAATCACAACTCCCTTCATTCCACAGCTCAGTAGGAGACACGGCCGGTGGTCAGCAGCGAACAGCGGCGGCGGCAGCTCGCCCGCGACAAGTACGAGCGCCAGATGCAGGCGCGCGCCGAGGCGACGGCCAAGCGCAAGAAGCGCAACGTCGTGGTGGCCTCGGTGGCGGCCCTGGTCGTGCTGGCGGGCGTCGGCGCGGTCGCGGGCGGCGTGTTCAGCTCGGACAAGAAGGACGACAAGAAGGCCTCCGCCGCGCCGACGCCGTCCCCGTCCAAGAGCGGCAAGTACGCGGCCGAGCCGCCGATGTCGATCGACACCAAGGCGCCGTACACGGCGACGATGGACACCTCGGCGGGCAAGGTGACCTTCACGCTGGACGCGGCGAAGGCTCCGCACACCGTCAACTCCTTCGTGTTCCTGGCCGGTGACCACTTCTGGGACAACACGAAGTGCCACCGCCTCACCACCGAGGGCATCTTCGTGCTCCAGTGCGGCGACCCGACGGGCACCGGCGCGGGCGGCCCGGGCTACGAGTTCCCCGACGAGAACCTCGAAGGCGCGACCTACCCGGCGGGCACCGTGGCGATGGCGAACGCCGGCCCGAACACCAACGGCAGCCAGTTCTTCCTGGTCTACAAGGACACTCCGCTGCCGCCCAACTACACCCCGTTCGGCAAGATCACCGGCGGCCTGGACGTGCTGCAGAAGGTCGCCGGCGCCGGCGTCACGGGCGGCGGGTCGGACGGCGCCCCCGCCACCCCCGTCAACGTCACGGCCATCACCGCCGCCAAGGGCTGATCCGCCGCGAAAATCGACCAGTGCCGGATGCGGACAGCACCGGCGCTGGTCGCCTATGTTGCTGTTGTATAGGGTGCCCAGACCGTCGGCCGTCACCCTCGGCGCGACAACGACGGCTCGGGACGGCGGACTCCATCGGTCCGCCGCACATCAACTGTGGACGACGCCAAGGCCCGTGGGCACGGCGTCATGTGGAGGAGGCGCTGTGAGCAGCGATCCGTGGGGCCGTGTCGACGAGCAGGGGAACGTCTACGTGAGGACGGCCGACGGCGAACGCCAGGTCGGCTCCTGGCAGGCCGGCTCCCCCGAGGAGGCCCTCGCCTACTTCGAGCGCAAGTTCCAGGGCCTGGAGGCGGAGACCGCGCTCCTGGAGCACCGGGTGCGCAAGACCGACCTGGCCGCCAAGGAGGCGCAGACCGCGCTGGAGCACCTGCGCGCGCAGGTCGTCGAGGCGCACGCGGTCGGCGACCTGGAGTCGCTCGCCAAGCGCCTGGAGACGCTGGCCGGGGAGATCGAGACCCGGCAGAGCGAGCGCAAGGCGGCCCGGGCGAAGGCCCAGGAGGAGACCCGCGCCGCGAAGGAGGCGCTGGTCGCCGAGGCGGAGCAGCTCGCCGAGTCCAACCAGTGGCGGGAGGCCGGCGACCGGCTGCGCGCCCTGGTCGACAGCTGGAAGGCGCTGCCGCGCCTGGACCGCAAGAGCGACGACGAGCTGTGGCACCGCTTCTCGCACGCCCGCTCGGTGTTCTCCAAGCACCGCAAGGCGCACTTCGCGGCCCTGGACTCGGAGCGCGACCAGGCCCGCGCGGTCAAGGAGAAGCTGGTCGCCGAGGCCGAGCAGCTCGCCGACTCCACCGACTGGGGTCCGACCGCGGCCGCCTACCGCGAGCTGATGACCCGCTGGAAGGCCGCCGGCCGCGCCCAGCGCGAGGCGGAGGAGGAGCTGTGGGCCCGCTTCCGCGGCGCCCAGGACGTCTTCTTCCAGGCCCGGTCCGCCGCGTTCTCCGAGCGTGACGCCGAGCAGGGCGAGAACCAGAAGGCCAAGGAGGCGCTGCTGGTCGAGGCCGAGGCGATCCTGCCGATCACCGACCTGAAGGCCGCCAAGGCCGCGCTGCGCGACGTCGCCGAGCGCTGGGAGGCCATCGGCCACGTCCCGCGCGACGCCCGGCCGAAGCTCGACGGCCGGCTGGCCACCGTGGAGCGCGCGGTCCGCGAGGCCGAGGAGGCCGAGTGGCAGCGCTCCAACCCGGAGGCCCGGGCCCGCGCCACCGGCATGACCGCGCTGCTGCAGTCCGCCGTCGACAAGCTGCGCGCCGACCTGGACAAGGCCCGCGCGACCGGCAACGCGTCGAAGGCCGCCAAGCTGGAGGCCGAGCTGGCGGGCCGTCAGGCACTGCTCGACCAGGCGCAGAAGTCGCTGCAGGAGTTCACCTCCTGACGCTTCGTCACCGAAGGGCCCGGCCGCTCGGCGGCCGGGCCCTTCGTCGTGCGGTCATACCGAGGTCGGCCCGGCCGAGGGCTGCTGGAGGTCCTCGATGTCCATGCTCTGGTCGGGGCCGGGGGTGGCGGACGGCACGGGGGTGCCGAAGTCGCTGAAGTCGACGGCGCCGGCGGGCTGTTCGAGCCGCAGCGGCACCGGTGGGCCGTCGGTGGCCACGTACAGGGTGGCGGTGCCGGTGTCGGTGCTGCGGGTGAGGGTGACGGCGGGGCGGCCCCGGACGGTGGTGGCGGCGCCCTTGGTCAGGTCGTCGGCGGCGGCGAGCTGGTCGGCGAGCGCGCCGAGGTCGCACAGGCCGGTGATCTCGCCGAAGTCCGGGTCGTCGCTGGTGGTCCGCAGGTAGCGGTCGCCGACCTGGTCGGCCAGCGCGGGGCCGCCGTGGCTCTGCCAGAACGCCTGGTCGGGCTTGACCCACAGCTGGTGGCCGGCCTTGACCACCTGGAAGCCGCCGACGTCGCTCTGGCTGAGCGTGCCGGTGCAGTTCCCGGCGAGGTCCAGGCGCAGGTCCATGGTGATCGGCTGCCCGCCGCCGGCCACCGTGCCGACGGCCCGCACCGCGCGGGCGTCCTTGAGGGCCTGGGCGGTGCGCTGCAGGATCTCCTGGGCGGACAGGCCCGCCGTGCCGTTGTCGGCGCCGGTGGCCGCCGCGGTGGCCGCCGCGGGGCTGCCGGCGGCCGGGCCGGTGGAGCGGCCGGAGCCGCCGCAGCCGGCCGTCAGGGCCACCAGGGCCGCTGCCGCGCCCGCCATCGCCGTCATCGTCCGAGTGGTGTGCACGGTGCCTCCGGGTATCAGCGGGCCGCCCCCACCCGGCCAGTGTCGGCGGGGCGGGGGCGGCCTGCACCCGGAGCGCTACTTGTGGCGGGCGGAGGTGACCCGGTAGACGTCGTACACGCCCTCGACGCCGCGCACCGCCTTCAGCACGTGGCCGAGGTGCTTGGGGTCGCCCATCTCGAAGGTGAACCGGCTCATCGCGACCCGGTCGCGGGAGGTCTGCACCGCCGCCGACAGGATGTTGACGTGCTGGTCGGAGAGCACCCGGGTGACGTCGGACAGCAGCCGGGAGCGGTCCAGCGCCTCCACCTGGATGGCCACCAGGAACACCGAGGACTGGGTGGCGGCCCACTCCACCTCGATGATCCGCTCGGGCTGCTGCTGCAACGACTCGACGTTGACGCAGTCCGCGCGGTGCACCGAGACGCCGTTGCCGCGGGTGATGAAGCCGACGATCGGGTCGCCCGGCACCGGCGTGCAGCAGCGCGCCAGCTTCACCCACACGTCGTCCACGCCCTTGACGATCACGCCCGGGTCGCCCTTGGCCCGGCGGCGCATCGAACGCGGCTGGTGGGACGGGGTGGCGGTCTCGGCGAGGTCCTCGACCGCGCCGTCCTCGCCGCCCATCGCCTGGACCAGCTTCTGCACGATCGCCGCCGCCGCGACGTGGCCCTCGCCGATCGCCGCGTACAGCGAGGAGATGTCCGGGTAGCGCATCTCGTGGGCGAGGGTGACCAGCGAGTCCCCGGTGAGGATCCGCTGGATCGGCAGGCCCTGCTTGCGCATCGTCCGGGCGATGGCCTCCTTGCCCTGCTCGATCGCCTCCTCGCGGCGCTCCTTGGAGAACCAGGCGCGGATCTTGTTGCGGGCCCGCGGCGACTTGACGAAGCTCAGCCAGTCCCGCGAGGGTCCGGCGTTCTCCGCCTTGGAGGTGAACACCTCGACGGTGTCGCCGTTCTCCAGCGTCGACTCCAGCGGCACCAGCCGGCCGTTCACCCGGGCGCCGATGCACCGGTAGCCGACCTCGGTGTGCACCGCGAACGCGAAGTCCACCGGGGTGGCCTTCGCGGGCAGCGCTATCACGTCGCCCTTCGGGGTGAAGACGAACACCTCGTTGCTGGACAGGTCGAAGCGCAGCGACTCCAGGAACTCGCTGGGGTCCTCGGTCTCCTTCTGCCAGTCCAGCAACTGCCGCAGCCAGGCCATCTCGTTGACCGCGTCGGCCTTGTCGTGCTGCCGCTTGTGCGTCGGGGTGTCGGTGCGCACCTTGGACGCGCCGGCCACCGCCCGCTGCTTGTACTTCCAGTGCGCGGCGATGCCGTACTCGGCGCGGCGGTGCATGTCGAAGGTGCGGATCTGCAGCTCGACGGGCTTACCGCCCGGACCGATCACCGTGGTGTGCAGCGACTGGTACATGTTGAACTTGGGCATCGCGATGTAGTCCTTGAACCGCCCCGGCACCGGGTTCCACCGCGCGTGGATGGTGCCCAGCGCCGCGTAGCAGTCGCGGACGGTGTCGACCAGGACCCGGATGCCCACCAGGTCGTAGATCTCGGCGAAGTCCCGGCCCCGGACGATCATCTTCTGGTAGACCGAGTAGTAGTGCTTCGGCCGGCCCGTCACCTGCGCGGTGATCCGCGCCCCGCGCAGGTCGCCCTGCACCTGGTCGATGACGGTCGCCAGGTACTCGTCGCGCTTCGGGGCGCGCTCGGCCACCAGCCGGACGATCTCGTCGTACATCTTGGGGTAGAGGATGGCGAACGCCAGGTCCTCCAGCTCCCACTTGATGGTGTTCATGCCCAGCCGGTGCGCCAGCGGGGCGTAGATCTCCAGCGTCTCGCGGGCCTTCTTCTCCTGCTTCTCCCGCTTCAGGTAGCGCATGGTGCGCATGTTGTGCAGGCGGTCGGCGAGCTTGATCACCAGGACCCGCGGGTCCTTGGCCATCGCGACGACCATCTTGCGGACGGTCTCCGCCTGCGCCGCCTCGCCGAACTTGACCCGGTCCAGCTTGGTGACGCCGTCGACCAGCAGCGCCACCGAGTCGCCGAAGTCGTGCCGCAGCGTCTCCAGGCCGTAGTCGGTGTCCTCCACCGTGTCGTGCAGCAGGCCCGCCATCAGGGTCGGCGCGTCCATCCCCAGCTCGGCCAGGATGGTCGCCACCGCCAGCGGGTGCGTGATGTACGGGTCGCCGCTCTTGCGCTTCTGCCCCCGGTGCCACTTCTCGGCCACCGCGTACGCCCGCTCGATGTCCTTGAGCAGCATCGGGTCGGCCTTGGGGTCGTTGGCCCGGATCGTCCGGAACAGCGGCTCCAGCACCGGGTTGACCATCGAACTGCGCTGTCCGCCCAGCCGAGCGAGGCGAGCCCGCATCCCGCCGGGCGAAGGGCGGGAACTGGCAGTCGCAGCCGTGGGCACAACCTCGTCGGGCAAGAGCACTCCTACGTGCGAACGGATCAACCTTCATCGTACCGGCGGCGCCACAGGCTTCCGCGTTCGGCCGACCCCTGGTAACGAAAGCCGCCCGGGAACGGAATCTGTTCCCGGGCGGCTCTCGCGGCGATCGGTCGTTCAGACCACGACCAGGGTCTCCAGCGGGGCGCCGTGCAGGTGCGGGGCGAGCTTCTCACGCCCCGTCAGGAAGCCGAGCTCCATCAGCACCACGACGCCCACCAGCTCGGCGCCGGCCTCCTGGACCAGGTCCAGCGAGGCGGCGATGGTGCCGCCGGTGGCCAGCACGTCGTCCACCACCAGCACCCGCTCGCCGGGCTCGAACGCGTCGCACTGCACCTCCAGCGTCGCCGACCCGTACTCCAGGTCGTACGAGCGGGAGAACACGTCGCCGGGCAGCTTGCCCTTCTTGCGGATCGGGACGAACCCGAGTCCGGCGGCGACCGCGGCGGGCGCGGCCAGGACGAACCCCCGCGCCTCCAGGCCGACCACCTTGGTGGCGCCGAGTTCCTTCGCCCGCTCGGCCAGCGCCCTGGTCAGCGCGCCGAACGCCTCGGCGTCGGCCAGCAGGGGGGCGATGTCCTTGAACAGGACGCCCGGCTTGGGGTAGTCCTGCACGTCCCGGATCCGGCTGTTGAGCAGCTCGGTCAGGGCGGGGTCGGTGGTGGAGGTCACGGGGGTTCCTTGACTAGGCGGGGTTCAGCGCTTGCCGGAGGGCCGTCCCTTGCCCCGGGTGCGGCCGGCCGGCTGGTTGCGCTGTCCGACCATACCTGCCGGAACCTCCTCGTCGATCACCACGTCCTCGCCCCGCGCCGCGGCCTCCGCGGCCTCCTTGGCCTCGGACACCCGGCGCTGCGCGACCCGCTTGGCCAGCGCCTTCATCTCCGGGGTCTGCTCCTTGAGCTGCGCGAGCAGCGGGGTGGCGACGCAGATCGAGGAGTAGGCACCGGCGGCGAGGCCGATGAACAGGGCCAGCGAGATGTCGTTCAGGGTGCCGGCGCCCAGGATGCCGCCGCCGATGAACAGCAGCGCGGAGACCGGCAGCAGCGCCACGACGGTGGTGTTGATGGAACGCACCAGGGTCTGGTTGAGGCCGTGGTTGGCGGCCTCGCTGTAGGTGCGGCGGGACTGCTTGGACAGGCCCCGGGTGTTCTCCTTCACGGTGTCGAAGACGACGACCGTGTCGTAGAGCGAGTAGCCGAGGATGGTCAGGAAGCCGATCACGGTGCCCGGGGTGACCTCGAAGCCCACCAGCGCGTAGACGCCGATGGTGATCAGCAGGTCGTGGATCAGCGCGACCAGCGCGGCCAGCGCCATCCGCCACTCGAAGGCGATCGCCAGGTAGACCGTCACCAGCACCATGAAGATGACCAGGCCGGTCAGCGCCTTCTTGGAGATGTCGGCACCCCAGGAGGGGCCGATCACCTGGGCGTTGACGTCCTTCTCCTGGACGCCGACGGCCTGCGAGAACTCCTTGGTGAAGGTCGTCGCCGACACCGACTCCTCGGCGCTGATCTGGACCCGGACGTCGCCCTTGTCCGTGGTCTGCACCAGCGCGGTGTTGGAGCCGGTGATCTTGTTGGCGGCCTCCTTCGCCTGGGACACCGTCAGTCCGGGCTTGTGCACGGTGTAGACCGAGCCGCCCTTGAACTCGATGCCCAGGTGCAGGCCCATCGCCAGGCCGATCGCGGCCACCAGGACGATCACCGCGGAGATCGAGTACCAGATCTTCCGCTTGCCGACGAAGTCGAACGAGACCTCGCCCTGGTAGAGGCGGTGACCGATGTTGCGGAGCGACATGGGTCAGACCTCCTGGGTCTGCTGGGAGGGAGCGGAACGGCGGCGCGAGCCGCGGATCGGCGGACGGGCGCCGAGCCGCTTCGGGTCCAGGCCGGACCACGGGTGACCGCTGGCGAAGAACTTGGTGCGGGCCAGCAGCGTGATCAGCGGCTTGGTGAACAGGAAGATCACCACGACGTCGAGCAGGGTGGTCAGACCCAGGGTGAAGGCGAAGCCCTGCACCTTGCCGACCGACACCAGGTAGAGCACCGCGGCACACAGGAACGACACGAAGTCCGACACCAGGATGGTGCGCCGGGCCCGCGGCCAGGCCCGCTGCACGGCGGGACGCAGCTGGGCGCCCTCGCGGACCTCGTCCCGGATGCGCTCGAAGTACACGATGAACGAGTCGGCGGTGATGCCGATCGCGACGATCGCGCCGCAGACGGCGGGCAGGTTCAGCGCGAAGCCGACGCCGGCGCCCAGCAGGCTCATGATCGACCAGGTCAGGATGGCCGAGACCGCCAGGCCCGCGATCGAGATCAGGCCCAGGCCGCGGTAGTAGACCAGCGAGTAGACGACCACCAGGACCATGCCGATCAGACCGGCGACCAGGCCGGCCTCCAGCTGCTCGGAGCCGAGCTGCGGGGAGACGGTGGTGACGTCGCTCTTCACGAAGTCCAGCGGGAGCGCGCCGTAGCTGAGCACGTTGGCCAGCGACTTGGCGTCGTCCTGGGTGAAGGTGCCGGAGATGACCGCGCTGCCGCCGGTGATCGACTCGGACACGTACGGGTGCGAGACCACCTGGCCGTCCAGCACGATGGCGAACTGGTTCGCCGGGGTCGGCTGGGCGGCGAGCTTGCCGGTGGTGTCCGCGAAGGCCTTCGAGCCGGCGTCGTTGAACGACAGGTCGACCATCCAGCCCTTGGCGCTCTGGGTGTCGTACACGGCCTGCGCCTTGGAGACGTCCTGGCCGTTCACGGCGACGCCGCCGAGCGCGAACTTGTACCAGAGGCCCTGCTCCGCGTCGTACGAGCAGGCCACGGCCGGCGCGTTCGGGTCGGCGGCCTTCTGGTAGTTCTGGCGCTGCTCCTTGACCGAGCAGTCCAGCGCGGTGAACTGCTGCTGCAGCTCGGCCGGGACGGCGCCCTGGGTCAGCGCGGCAGCCACGTCGGCCGGGTTGGCGGCCGGGGCGCTGGCGCCGGCGCTCGGGGCGGCCGAGCCGGAGGCGGCCGGGGCCGAGGCGGAGCCGCTCGCCGGGGCGGTCGGGTCGGCCTGCAGGGCGCCGGACAGGGCGCGGCCGGCCTTGCTGGCCGAGGAGCTCGGCGAGGCCGGCGCGGAGGCGCTGCCCGAGGCGGACGGGGCGGCCGAGCCGCTGGGCGCGGCCGACGGCTCGCCGCTCGGCTGCGGCTGGGCGCTCACGCCGGTCGGCGCGGTGGCCAGCACCGGGCGGAAGTACAGCTTCGCGGTGTCACCGACCTTGTCGATGGACTCCTGCGTGTTACCACCGTCGGGGATGTTGACGATGATGTTGCTGTTGCCCTGGGTCTGGACCTCCGCCTCGGAGACGCCCATGCCGTTGACACGCTTCTGGATGATGCCGACCGCGGTGTCAAGGTTCGCCTTGTTGATCGCGGAGGGATCGTCCGACTTGGCGGTCAGCGTGACGCTGGTGCCACCGGCGAGGTCGATACCGAGACGCGGCTTGGTGTTGCCCGTCCCGAACATGAGGGCCACCAGGCCGACGGTGACCACCAGGATGAGCACCAACGCCCGCCCCGGGTATCCGTCGCGCGACCGCGACTTGGGTGTTGCCACCTTGTTCGTTTCTCCCTGTCCATGCCGCCCGGACGGCCGACCCCGGGCCCCGCGCTCGGCGGGGCCCGGGAGAGACGGACGCACGGCGGCCCAAGAGGTCCTGTGGGCTCGCGGCGGATTGCCGCAGGTCGGGGAAGAAAGGCCCCCCGGCCGTACTACTTGCTCTCGGGAGCCTCGGTGCCGGCCTTCGCCTCGTCCTTGGACAGGCTCAGCGGCTTCTCGTCGGCGTCCGTGCCCTCGACGGCCTCGGCGGCGTCGGCGTCCTCCACGGCCTCGTCCTCGGCGGGGCGGCCGTTGATGATCGCGTCGTACTCGAGCGGCTCCAGGACGGCCGCGATGGCGCCCTTGGTGTAGTGGGCCACCACACCGGGGGCGACCTCGAGCTCGACCGTCTCGTCGTTGACCGCCTTGACCAGGGCGTACATGCCGCCGATGGTGCGCACGCCCGACCCCGGCTGCAGAGCGGCCTGCGTGTTCTGCATCTGTTCCTGTCGCTTCTTCTGCGAGCGGAACATCAGGAAGATCGCGAGGAGCGGGAGGAGGAGGATGATGTAATTCACAGCCAGGGTCCTTTGTCGGCCGCCCACCGGGCGGCCAGTGCGTGTACGTCGGCCCGTCGGGCGAGAGGGGCGGTCCGGCGGAGTCTAGGCGACCCGCACTGAACGGACAACGCCAAGCATGCCAGTGTGCCGCCGAAAGTGGCGAGCCTTGGCATGGACATAAACCGCCGATAAGGAAGCGCGGTTATGCCTGGCCGTCCGCCCACAGCTCGGGCTGGGCGCCGCGCGGCGCCCGCGCCGACTGCGGCGGCACGAGCCCGAGGTGCTGCCACGCCGCCGCCGTCGCGATCCGCCCGCGCGGGGTGCGCGCGAGCAGCCCTTCCCTTACCAGGAAAGGCTCGGCGACCTCCTCGACGGTCTCCGCCTCCTCCCCCACCGCGACCGCCAGCGTGGACAGGCCGACCGGTCCGCCGCCGAAGAGTTTCAGCAGCGCCTCCAGCACCGCGCGGTCCAGCCGGTCCAGTCCGCGCGCGTCAACCTCGTACACCTCCAGCGCCCGGGCGGCGATCTCCCGGGTGATCAGGCCGTCGTGGCGGACCTGCGCAAAATCCCTCACCCGGCGCAACAGCCGGTTGGCGATGCGCGGAGTGCCGCGCGAGCGCCCCGCGATCTCCGCCGCGCCCGCCGGGTCGATCTCCACGTCCAGCAGCCCCGCCGAGCGGTGCACCACCCGCTGCAGCTCGGTCGGCGCGTAGAACTCCATGTGGCCGGTGAACCCGAACCGGTCGCGCAGCGGCGGCGGCAGCAGGCCGGCCCGGGTGGTCGCCCCGACCAGTGTGAACGGCGGCAGCTCCAGCGGGATCGCGGTCGCCCCCGGGCCCTTGCCGACGATCACGTCGACCCGGAAGTCCTCCATCGCCATGTACAGCATCTCCTCGGCGGGCCGGGACATCCGGTGGATCTCGTCGAGGAACAGCACCTCGCCCTCGGTCAGCGAGGACAGGATCGCCGCCAGGTCGCCGGCGTGCTGGATCGCCGGGCCGGAGGTGATCCGGATCGGCGCGTTCAGCTCCGCCGCGATGATCATCGACAGCGTGGTCTTGCCCAGCCCGGGCGGGCCGCTCAGCAGCACGTGGTCCGGCGCGGCCCCGCGCTGACGGGCCGCCTGCAGCACCAGCGAGAGCTGCTCGCGCACCCGCTCCTGGCCGATGAACTCCTCCAGCAGCCGCGGTCGCAGCGCCGCCTCCACCGCCTGGTCCTCGCCGTCGGCGGACGCCGTCACCAGGCGGTCGGCGGGCTCGGACTCGTACGGATTCATCGGAAAACGGCTCCCATTGTCGATTTGATGACAGATCGGCGAATTGCTTCGGCGGTATTCAGCGGGCCCGGTTCAGGCCGCGCAGCGCGAGGCGCAGCAGCGCGCCCACGTCCGGCGTGGCCTGTGCCTCGGCGTCCGGCGTCACCCGGGTCACCGCCTCGTCGGCCTCCCGCGGAGCGTAGCCCAGGCCCACCAGCGCCGAATGCAGCTGCTCGTGCCAGGGGGCGGGGCCGGTCGCCACCGGCTTCTGGGCCGGCACCGTCCCGTGCGGGGCGCCCAGCTTGTCCTTGTACTCCAGCAGCAGCTTCGCCGCCTTCGCCTTGCCGATCCCCGGCACCGCGATCAGCGCCTTCTCGTCCCCGCTCGCCACCGCGACCCGCAGCGCCTCCGGCGAGTGCACCCCGAGGATCGCCTGCGCGAGCTTCGGCCCGACGCCCGGCGCCGCCTGCAGCACCTCGAACGTGGCCCGCTCGTCGTCGTCCACGAAACCGAACAGCGTCAACGAGTCCTCCCGCACCACGAGGGACGTCGCCAACCGCGCCACCTCCCCCACCCGCAACGCGCCCAGCGTGGACGGCGTGCACTGCACCGCCATCCCCACTCCCCCGACCTCCACCACGGCCACCCCGGCGCCGACCATGGCAACGGGCCCTTGCACAAAGGCGATCACGGTGAAGTCGTTTCCTCTCGGGGGTTGAGCTCTTTCGGGACCTGCGACGGTTCGCGCCGTCAGGGGCGCGGGGAACTGCGCGACCGGCCGGGCACTCTGCCGTACGCCGCCCGGGGTGCAACCGCCTGCGGCTCGGGCGGATCCTGCTCGCCGTCGTCCGCCGCTCCGCGCCCCTGGTTGCTCGCCCCGCTGTGCACCCACCGGCCGCTCTCGTGCGCCCGGATCGCCGCCGTCAGGCGGTTGGTGGTGCCGCCGCGCCAGATGTGGCAGATGGCGAGCGCCAGCGCGTCCGCCGCGTCGGCGGGTTTGGGCGGGGCGTCGAGCCGGAGTATGCGGGTGACCATGGCGGTGACCTGCGCCTTGTCCGCCCGGCCGGAGCCGGTGACGGCGGCCTTGACCTCGCTGGGGGTGTGCAGCGTGACGGGGATGCCCCGCCGGGTCGCGCAGAGCACGGCGACGGCCGAGGCCTGCGCGGTGCCCATCACGGTGCGGACGTTGTGCTGCGCGAACACCCGCTCCACGGCGACGAGTTCGGGCTGGTAGCGGTCGAGCCACTCCTCCAGCCCGCGTTCCACGGCGAGCAGTCGCGGCCCGAGGTCGTCCGTCGCCGGCGTCCGCACCACGCCCACCCCGAGCATCGCCAACTGCCGCCCGGGCAGCCCGTCGACGACTCCGACGCCGCACCTGGTCAGCCCAGGGTCCACACCCAGCACTCGCACGAGCCCTGCCCCACCTCTCTCCGACCTGCGAAGGCTACCCCCGGCCACGGACAGCCGTCCCCGGACACGCCTCCGCCCGGCGGCCGCGAGCAGCCACCGGGCGGAGGGAGCGGGAACGGCTCAGGCGTCCAACTCGGCCATGATCTCGTCCGAGACGTCGAAGTTGGCGAAGACGTTCTGCACGTCGTCGCTGTCCTCCAGCGCGTCGATCAGCTTGAAGATCTTGCGGGCGCCGTCGGCGTCCAGCTCGACCTGCATGCTGGGGACGAAGTTGGCGTCGGCGGAGTCGTAGTCGATGCCGGCGTCGACCAGGGCGGTGCGGACGGCGACCATGTCGGTGGCCTCGGAGATGACCTCGAAGGCCTCGCCGAGGTCGGTGACCTCTTCGGCGCCGGCGTCCAGCACGATGTCCAGGATCTTGTCCTCGTCCACGCCGTCGGCCTTGGGGACGATCACGACGCCCTTGCGGTTGAACAGGTAGGACACCGAGCCCGGGTCGGCCATGCTGCCGCCGTTGCGGGTCATCGCGACGCGGACGTCGGAGGCCGCGCGGTTGCGGTTGTCGGTGAGGCACTCGATCAGGACGGCCACGCCGTTCGGGCCGTAGCCCTCGTACATGATCGTCGAGTAGTCGGCGCCGCCGGCCTCCGCACCGGAGCCGCGCTTGACGGCCCGGTTGATGTTGTCGATCGGGACGGAGCTCTTCTTCGCCTTCTGGATGGCGTCGTAGAGCGTCGGGTTGCCCGCGGGGTCACCGCCGCCGGTGCGCGCCGCCACCTCGATGTTCTTGATCATCTTGGCGAAGAGCTTGCCGCGCTTGGCGTCGATCGCGGCCTTCTTGTGCTTGGTGGTAGCCCACTTAGAGTGGCCGGACATCGCCAGCTCCTTTTCGTCGCCAATGGGAAATGAACAGGGGAGATCTTACCGGTGCCGCACTGGGAGGTGGCACACGGTCACTGCGCCGTGCCTAGCGGGCGGCCGCCTCGACCATCCGGACGAAGTACTCGTGGACGCGGTGGTCGCCGGTCAGCTCCGGGTGGAAGGAGGTGGCCAGCAGGTTGCCCTGGCGGACCGCCACGATCCGGGCGTCGGGGCCGTCGGCGGCGGGCACCTCGGCCAGCACCTCGACGCCCGCGCCGACCGACTCGACCCAGGGGGCGCGGATGAAGACGCCGGTGACCGGTTCGGCCATGCCGGCGAACGGGATGGCGGTCTCGAAGGACTCGTTCTGCCGGCCGAAGGCGTTGCGGCGAACGGTCATGTCGATGCCGCCGACGGTCTCCTGGTCGTCGCGGCCGTCCAGGATCTTGTCCGCCAGCATGATCATCCCGGCGCAGGTGCCGTAGACCGGCATGCCGGCCCGGACGCGCTCGCGCAGCGGGTCCATCAGGCCGAACAGCACCGCCAGCTTGGAGATGGTGGTGGACTCGCCGCCGGGCATCACCAGGGCGTCGACCTCGGCGAGCTCCTCGGGGCGGCGGACCGGCCGGGCCAGCGCGTCGGCGGCGGCCAGCGCCACCAGGTGCTCGCGGACGTCGCCCTGGAGGGCGAGGACGCCGATGGTGGGGGTGCTCACGGTTGTCACTACCTCTTCGAATGTCGAACCACGGGCCGGGAGGGCCCACGGAGCGGCCCGCCGCGCCGATTGCTCGCGCGGCGGGCCGGAGCCGGGAGGAACGGGCCGGACGGCCCCCGAGTGCTTACCAGCCGCGGTTGGCGTAGCGCTCGGACTCCGGCAGGGTGTCGCAGTTGATGCCGACCATGGCCTCGCCCAGGTTGCGGGAGGCGTCCGCGATGATCTTCGGGTCGTCGTAGAAGGTGGTGGCCTTCACGATGGCGGCGGCGCGCTTGGCCGGGTCGCCGGACTTGAAGATGCCGGAGCCGACGAAGACGCCCTCGGCGCCCAGCTGGCGCATCAGCGCGGCGTCGGCCGGGGTGGCCACGCCACCGGCGGAGAACAGCACGACCGGCAGCTTGCCGAGCTCGGCGACCTCGCGGACCAGCTCGTACGGGGCGCGCAGCTCCTTGGCGGCGGCGTACAGCTCGTTGTTGTCGAAGCCGCGCAGCTTGGCGATCTCGTTCTTGATCTGGCGCAGGTGGCGGACGGCCTCGACCACGTTGCCGGTGCCGGCCTCGCCCTTGGAGCGGATCATGGCCGCGCCCTCGGCGATGCGGCGCAGGGCCTCGCCCAGGTTGGTGGCGCCGCAGACGAAGGGGGTGGTGAAGGCCCACTTGTCGGAGTGGTTGATCTCGTCGGCCGGGGTGAGCACCTCCGACTCGTCGATGTAGTCGACGCCCAGCGACTGCAGGACCTGCGCCTCGACGAAGTGGCCGATGCGGGACTTGGCCATCACCGGAATGGAGACCGCGTCGATGATCTCCTCGATCATGTTCGGGTCGGACATCCGGGCCACGCCGCCGTCCTTGCGGATGTCGGCGGGCACCCGCTCCAGCGCCATGACGGCGACCGCGCCGGCGTCCTCGGCGATCTTCGCCTGCTCGGCGTTGACCACGTCCATGATCACACCGCCCTTGAGCTGCTCGGCCATGCCGCGCTTGACCCGGGCGGTGCCGATCTGCGGCTGGTCTGCGGTGGTGGGGGTGATGGACACGTAAGACCTCACTCAGGAATGAACCGGTGCTATCGACCTATCGTAGGCCCGAGGGGGTCCGGACCCATACGCCACATGGTCCAGAGCTACTCGTGACATACGACAATCAGGCCAGCGCACAGCGGCCGGGGAACAGTGGGCAAAAAGCGGGCTCAGCCTACGCGGGCGCGCCTTCCGGGGTCAGCGCGGTCGGCGGCTCGTCGTCCATCTCGAACGCCATGGGGAACGGCGCCCGGCCCGCAAGCCGGAAGTAGCGCACCAGCCGGTGCTCGCGCACCGCACGGGCCGCCCGCACCGCGTCGTTGTGGAAGCGCCGCGCCATCGGCACCCGGCGCACCGCCTCCACCAGGTCGCGCACCGCGTCCTCCCCGCCGGGGGCCGCCCGCAGCGCCGCGACCTGCTCCGGCTCGTCCAGCACGGCGCGCAGCGCGAGGCTGAGTTCGCTCTCCGCCACCTCGCGCTGCTCGTCCTGCGCCTGCCGGGCCCCGTGCGCGGCCTCCAGCAGCAGGATCGACGCCGCCGGATCGAGCAGCGAGGAGGTCGCCAGCTCCATCGCCACCGACGCCCGGCGCAGCAGCTGCGCGTCCAGCGAGGCCCGGGCGGCGTCGATCCGGGCGTGCAACCGGTCGAGCCTGCCCGCCGTCCAGCTCAGGTAGACGGCGAACAGTACGACGGCCGCGAGGGCCCAGATCCAGGTAGTCACGGGGCGTTACGGTACCGGGCTCAGCCGCCGAACACCGCCGAGCGGTACGACTCCGGATCGGTCTCGGTGACCGACACCGCCACCTGCACCGCCCCCGGATCGGCGCCCAGGTACTCGGGCAGCGCCGCCACCGTCGCCTCGGCGAGCGCCGCCTTGGCCTGCGCCGAGCGGCCCGGGAAGATCTCGAACTCGATCACCACCAGCGCGAAGGTCTCCGCGTCCGCGCCGACCACCGCCTCCTCGGTGCGCCGGAAACGCGTCTTGCAGGCCTCCGGCTTGGCGTCGATCAGCTTCACCGCCAGCCGGTTCAGGGCCAGCCCGAATCCGCGCCGGTCGAAGCAGTCGGCGAGCCGGTCGGTGTAGTCGACGGTGATCAGCGGCATGGTGGTACCTCTCGCGAGCAGGGTGGTTCAGCGACCAAGACGCGTACGCCAGCCGGACGGTTCGGCTTCTGCTACCGGAGGTCGACCATCAGTGACCGTCTCGTACACCGACAGCACCTCCGCGCCGACCGTCTCCCAGTCGAACCGCCGCACGTGCCGGGACGCGGCCTCGCGCAGCGCCGCCAGCCGCTCCGGGCTGCCGAGCAGCTTCACCGCGGCGGCGGCCAGCGCGTCCGCGTCCTCCACCGGGAACAGCTCGCCGGCCGCGCCGCCGTCCAGCACCTGGCGGAACGCGTCCAGGTCGCTGGCCAGCACCGGCGCACCCGCCGACATCGCCTCGACCAGGATGATGCCGAACGACTCGCCGCCGGTGTTCGGCGCCACGTACAGGTCGACGCTGCGCAGCAGCCGCGCCTTGTCACGGTCCGAGACCATGCCGAGGAACTCGACCTGGGCCCGCACCTCGGCGGGCAGACCCGCGACCGCTTCTTCCTCGTCGCCCTTGCCGGCCACCAGCAGCCGCACGCCCGGGCGCTCGGCGAGGATCCGCGGCAGCGCCGCCAGCAGCGTCGGCAGGCCCTTGCGGGGCTCGTTGATCCGGCCGATGAAGCCGATCGTGCCCGGCCCGCCCTCCGACGCGCCGCCCTGCCACTTCGGATCCGGCTCGGCGTCCGCGAAGAACCGCACGTCCACACCGTTCGGGATCACCACCGCGTCGCCGCCCAGGTGCTCCACCAGGGTGCGCCGCGCGTACTCGGAGACCGCGATCCGACCGGACATCTTCTCCAGGCCCGGCTGCAGGATCGGCGACGCCGCGAGCATCGCCCGCGAGCGCGGGTTCGAAGTGTGGAACGTCCCCACCATCGGCCCGGACGCCGCCCACGCCGCCAGCATCGACAGCGACGGCGAGTTCGGCTCGTGCACGTGCAGCACGTCGAACCGCCCCTCGCGCAGCCACCGCCGCACCCGCGCCGCCGACAGGATGCCGAAACTCAGCCGCGCCACCGACCCGTTGTACGGCACCGCGACGGCCCGCCCCGCCGACACCACGTACGGCGGCAGCGCCTCCTCGTCCTCGGCCGGCGCCAGCACCGACACCTCGTGCCCCAGCCGGATCAGATGCTCCGCCAAGTCCCGGATGTGGAACTGCACACCGCCCGGCACGTCCCAGTCGTACGGGCAGACCACGCCGATCCTCATGCCTCGGCCCTCCGCGGCGTCAGGTCCGCCAACCACAGCTTCTGCAGCATGTGCCAGTCCACCGAGTGCTCCCGGATCGCCTCCGCCCACACGTCGGCCATCGCCTGCGTCATCGCCGCGACCTGCGCCTGCCGCTCGCCCTCGCCGGACGGCGCCACCTCCGGGTGCACCTCCGCGCGCAGCACCGGCCCGTCGTACCAGAGCGACACCGGGAACAGCGCCGCGCCGGTGCGCTGCGCCAGCATCGCCGGACCGGCCGGCATCCGGGTCGGCTCGCCGAAGAAGTCCACCTGGATCCCGGCCGCCGACAGGTCCCGGTCACCGACCAGGCACACCAGCTTGCCGTCCCGCAGCCGCCGCGCCAGCGTCCCCACCACCGACACGTCGGAGCCGGTCAGCGCCAGCACCTCCATGCCCAGGCTCTCCCGGTACGCCACGAACCGGTCGAACAGCGACTCCGGCTTCAACCGCTCCGCGACCGTGGTGAACGGGAACCCGCCCGCCGACGCGATCCACGCCCCCGCCAAGTCCCAGTTCGCCATGTGCGGCAGCGCCAGCACCGCGCCGCGCCCCGCCGCCATCGCCTCGTTCAACTGCTCCAGGCCCTTGACCTGCATGCCCCGGGCGATCCGCTCCGGGCTCCAGGTCGACAGCCGGAACGACTCCATCCAGTACCGCATGTACGAGCGCATGCCGGCCCGGGACCGCTCCCGCAGCCGTATCGCGTCCGCGCCCGGATGAACCCGCGCCAGGTTGGCCTCCAGCTGCCGCACCCCCTTGCCCTGCCGTCGCCACGCCACATCGGCGATGGTGTTGAACAGGCCCCGGGCCACCGGCTCCGGCAGGTGCTTCAGCCCCGCCCAGCCGGCCGCGTAGGCCGCGTCGACCAACCGCTCCTTCACTTGCCCCCCTCGGCGGCGCCCGCCGCCTCCAGCTCCGCCGACTCCCGGCGCACCGTCAGCATCCGCTGCGCCACCGTCACCAGGCTGCCCGCCGCGACCACCCACAGGGCGATCGGCAGCAGCCACTCGATGTACGGCACCCCGAACTTGTGCAGGCCCGCGAACCCGGCCGCCACCAGGCTGATGACCAGCCGCTCGGCCCGCTCCACCAGCCCCGACACGTCCACCGGGAAGCCCAGCGACTCACCGCGCGCCTTGGTGTACGACACCACCTGGCCGCTCGCCAGACAGAACATCGACACGGCGCACAGGATGTCGTTGTCGCCCTTGCCGGCGTACCACATCGCCAGACCGCCGAAGATCGCCGCGTCGGCGACCCGGTCGAGCGTGGAGTCCAGGAACGCCCCCCACTTGCTGGACCGACCGGCCTGGCGGGCCATGTTGCCGTCCACCAGGTCGGAGAAGATGAACAGCGTGATGGTGATCGTGCCCCAGAAGAACTCCCCGCGCGGGAAGAACACCAGGGCGCCCGCCACCGAGCCGGCCGTTCCGATCAGCGTGACCGCATCCGGACTGACACCCCAGCGCAGCAGCATCGCCGCGAACGGGGTGAGGACACGTGTGAAGAAGCCACGCGCGTACTTGTTGAGCATGGCCTTCCGGTCCGCTCCGCTCCTCGGATTGGCACCCGCGAGCCGCTTGCCCGCCGGGCGGCCGCGCGGATGGCCCCGCCCGGCTGGACAATGGTATCCACGCTGATCGAGCGGCAGGAGGCCAGCCATGCCGGACCGGGCAGCCCACACCCCCAGCACACCGGTCGACCGACCGGGCCGGCTCCGCAACGTCGCCCTGGTAGGGGCCGGCGGAGCCGGCAAAACCACCCTCGCCGAAGCCCTCGCCGTCACCGCCGGCGCCCTGACCAGGCCCGGAACCGTCCCCGACGGCACCACCGCCGCCGACTGGGAGGACATCGAGCACCAACAGCAGCGCTCCGTCCAGTTCGCGCTCCTCCCCCTCCCCTGGCAGGACCTCACCGTCAACCTGCTGGACACCCCCGGCTACGCCGACTTCGCCGGCGAACTCCACGCCGCCCTGCGCGCCGCCGAGGCCGCCGTCTTCGTCCACTCCGCCGCCGACGAGAGCGTCCCCCGCCCCGTCCAGGCCCTGTGGCGCCAGTGCGAGGACGCCCGCCTGCCGCGCGCCCTCGCCCTCACCCACCTCAACACCGCCCGGGTCCGCCTCGACGACGTCCTGCGGATGCTCCAGGACACCCTCGGCACCCCCGACACCGTCCGCCTGCTGCACCACCCCGACCTGCGCGACGGACACCTGCACGGCTCCACCGACCTGCTCACCGGCCGCGCCTACGGCAAACCGGACGACCCCGGCGACCTCACCGCCGAACGCGCCCGCCTGGTCGAGGCCCTGGCCGGGGAGGACGACACCCTGATGGAGCGCTACCTCGACGGCGCCGACCTCGACACCGCCGCGCTCACCGCCGGACTGCGCCGCGAGTTCCTCGCCGGCGCCCTGCACCCCGTCCTCGCCACCGCCCCCGACGGCACCGGCTGCGACGCCCTGCTCGACCTGGTCGCCACCGCCTTCCCGTCCCCCGCCGACCGCGCCGACGGCCTCCCCGCCGCCGACCCCGACGCGCCCCTCACCGCCCAGGTCGTCCAGTCCGGCGAGGACCCCTACCTCGGCCGGCTCAGCCTGCTGCGGCTGTTCACCGGCACCCTGCACCCCGACACCACCGCGCACCTGCCCGACGGCACCGAGGAACGCCTCACCGGCCTGCACAGCCCCTTCGGCCACCAGCTGCGGCCCGTCCCGCAGGCCGTCGCCGGCGACCTCGTCACCGTCGCGAAGCTCAACACCGCCCGAACCGGCGACACGCTGTCCACCGACCACACCGTGCTGCCGCCCTGGCCGCTGCCCGAGGCGCTGCTGCCCACCGCCGTCCGGGCCCGCTCCAAGGCCGACGAGGACAAGCTCTCCCAGGCCCTCGGCCGGCTCGCCGCCCAGGACCCGGCGCTGCGCGTCGAACAGAACCCCGACACCCACCAGCTCGTGCTGTGGTGCACCGGCGAGGCCCACCTCGCCGTCACCCTCGACCGGCTGGCCGACCGGCACGGCGTCCACGTCGAGACCGTCCCCTACGAGGTCGCCCTCCGGGAGACCTTCGCCACCCCCGCCAGCGGCCACGGGCGGCACGTCAAGCAGTCCGGCGGCCACGGCCAGTACGCGATCTGCGACCTCACCGTGGAACCGCTGCCCGGCGGCGGCTTCGAATTCGTCGACCACGTCGTCGGCGGCGCCGTCCCGCGCAACTTCGTCCCGTCCGTCGAGAAGGGCGTCCGCGCCCAACTCGCCCACGGCCTGCACGGCCACCCGATGACCGACGTCCGGGTCACCCTCACCGACGGCAAGGCGCACTCCGTCGACTCCTCCGACGCCGCCTTCCAGACCGCCGCCGCCCTCGCCCTCAAGGAGGCCGCCGAACACACCGACGTCCGGGTCCTGGAACCCGTCGACGAAGTCCGGGTACTCCTCCCCGACGAGTACCAGGGCGCCGTCCTCACCGACCTGTCGGCCCGCCGCGGCCACGTCCTGGGCACCGAGATCGGCGGACCGGGCCTGAGCCTGGTCCGCGCCGAAGTCCCCGAACTCGAACTCACCCGCTACCCGCTCGACCTGCGCTCGCTGTCGCACGGAACCGGCCGGTTCACCCGCAGCTACCTGCGCCACTCCCCGATGCCCGCGCAGCTCGCCGCCCAGTACGCCACGGCGGGCTGAGAGACCTACGAACGGCGCGGCAGCGCGCACGCCTTGGTGCCGCCCGGCATCTGGTGCCGGTGCCGCGCCACCCAGCGGTAGGCGACCTCCGCGAGCGGCCGCACCGGCGCCAGCGCCAGCAGGCCGCCCGCCCACGCCCACGCGCCGCCCGACCGCATCAGCAGCCGCGCCACCGCCTGCGCCCCGCCGTACACCTTGCGGTCCGGCGTGATCCACAGCACCTCGCGGGCGGCCCGCTCCTCGCTCACCTGCCCGCCGGTGAACTCCGCCAGCGCCTCCAGGTCCGCGAACTGGAACGCCACCGCCTCCCACCCCGCCGAGGACAGGCTCTGCCGCGGGTAGCGCTCCGCCCACCGGACACAGCTCGAACAGAACGCACAGTCACCGTCGAAGACCAGCACCGGACCCGGCGCGAACGCACTCGTCATGCCGCGATCCTCCTCCCACCCGTTCCGGCCGACAAACCCGGGGGTGCGCGTCGAACCCCCCGCGACGGGGCAGCATCTCCACGAACCGGCCACCCACGGCCGAGATGTGACCCAGGATCAGTCGATGATCCGCACGAGCGGGCCGCCGCGCGGTACCCTGCGGCAGACCATCAGGGGAGGAGGAGCTGCTCAGGTGACTCAGCTCGACATGACGCCGGGCGCGCAGGTACCACGGACGGACGTCGGTCATCAGACCGCGGTCACCCAGGCGTTCTCCTCCGCCGCCTACCGCACCGGCGACTACAACGAACTCGAGGCGCTCGCCGGAGTGAGCGTCAAGAAGGGCAAGTTCGCCCTGTTCCGGCCCAGCGCCGGCGAGGCGTTCAGCCGCGCCCTGATCGACCGCACCCTCGGCGGCGGACGCAAACCCATCGTGCCCTCGCACGGCACCGACGTCCGGATGGTGGTCGAGCACTGCCTCGCCGCCCAGGACCTGCGCGAGGCCCGCGACCGCCGGCTCTCCATGCTCAGCCTGGTCTGCGGCCTGCTGTTCCTGCCCGGCACGCTGGTCTGGCTCGCCGCGTACCAGGCCCGCGCCTGGCTCGGCACCAAGAAGTCCGCCGCCCGCGACGGCTTCATCGGCACCATGGCCCTGCTGGCCGCCGCCGCGCTCACCCTGTTCCTGGCCGTCCGCCCGCCGTTCCACGGCCTGCTCGGCCTCTACTGCCGCGTGGTGATGATCGGCCCGGTGCTCGGCTGGTACCTCGCCCGGCGCACCGTGATCGCCTCCGTCATGCAGCAGCGCGCCCGCTGGGCCGAACTGGTCGGCGGCAGCGCCGTCGCCGCCGTCGTCCCCAAGGCCGTCCCCAAGGACGACCTCGACAAGAAGGCCAACGAGCTCAAGGCCGGCCTCGACCGCCTCACCCGCGAGCAGAGCACCAACGTCCAGCACTACGCCGGCGCCAAGGGCATCCTCGGCATCGGCGCCCGCTGGGCCGAGTGGTCGCTGCGCGAGGACCTCCGCCCCGCCGAGGGCCACCCCGACTTCCGCACCTTCCACGTCTGGGACCTCGCCCGCCGGATCGCCGACCGCCTCGGCGCCCTCAGCGGCTCCGAAGTCCCCAACGGCGGCCTGCCCAGGCCGCAGATCAGCCACTGGGTGGTGCTCGACACCGGCGAGGGCGCCGACGAGATCGGCCGCCCCTCCGGCGCCGAGATGGACGGCGACCGGATGCGCGACTTCGCCGTCGCCGAACTCGCCAACAAGCAGAGCGTCGGCACCGACACCCGGCACCGCATCGCCGTCCAGTTCGTGCTCCACAAGGGCCAGTTGATCACCACCGTGGTGGTCAGCGTGATGGTCCTCTCGCACAGCCTGCAGGTCACCGCGACGGCGCACGCGCTCGGCCCGATCGCCGGCTACTTCGGCGCCAAGCCCAAGAACCCCGAGAAGGACGTCCCCAAGACCCTCCGGTTCTGGGAGACCCGCTCCGTCCCGCTGCCGATCGTCACCGACGACGAGATCGTCCGGCAGGCCGTCCGCGCCCCGCTCCACAAGATCCCCAGCCTGCAGAAGTGGCTCGGCGGCTCCATCGGCCTCCCCGAACCCCTCTGCCTGCGCCAGGCCTGGGCCGACCCCGCCTGGAACAGCCGCTTCAAGTCCGACGACGCGCTGTACATCCCCACCCCCGTGGTCGGCCTGATCCACGCCGCCGTGGTCGAGTTCCTCGACGAGCACGACGTCGCCACCGACCGCATCGCCGGCCGCTCCAACTCGATCCGCGCCGAGATGCAGGGCGCCCGCCCGTTCCGCGCCGACAAGTACGACGCCGGCTGACCGGCCAGCGCACAACGGACAGGGGCCGTACGGGAACAACTCCCGTACGGCCCCTGCCGCGTGCTCCGTCAGCGCATCAAACCGGCCAGACCTCGGCCAGCACCTTCCGGGTGTCCGCCAGCAGCTGCGGCAGCACCTTGGTGTGCCCCACCACCGGCATGAAGTTGGTGTCCCCGCCCCAGCGCGGCACCACGTGCTGGTGCAGGTGCGCCGCGATCCCGGCCCCCGCGGCCGCACCCTGGTTCATCCCGATGTTGAACCCGTGCGCCCCCGACGCCGCCCGCAGCGCC
Organism: Kitasatospora sp. NPDC004531; assembly: GCF_053602195.1. Classification (NCBI taxonomy): domain Bacteria; kingdom Bacillati; phylum Actinomycetota; class Actinomycetes; order Kitasatosporales; family Streptomycetaceae; genus Kitasatospora; species Kitasatospora sp. NPDC004531. The sequence goes on from NZ_JBSGDD010000068.1 coordinate 38,682, forward strand.
GTCATCGCCTTCTTGGTGAACTCCCCGAGCTCCGCCGTCTCCGGCCCGTCCAGCTCCGTGTAGTCCGCGACGTGCCGGTACGGCACCACCATCAAGTGCCCGCCGTTGTACGGGTACAGGTTCAGCACCGCGAACACCGACTCGCCGCGCTGCACGATCAGCCCGTCCTCGTCGCTCAGCTTCGGGATCGAACAGAACGGGCAACCGTCGTCCGGAGCCGGCCCGGTGGGCTTGTTCTCGCCCTGGATGTACGCCATCCGATGAGGTGTCCACAGGCGACGGAAGCCGTCCGGCTCCCCCACGCCCCGCTGCAGTTCCGGCTCACTCGTCATGCCCGCCAGCATAAGCGCCGCACCTGGCGAAACGAGCAGTGCGGGGCAGACTCCCGAAGGAGACTGCCCCGCACTCAGGGTCCCAGAGGTTTCGCCGTTTCCCGCAATCAGCATGAACGGAACCGACTCACCTCCGCTTTCGCAGAGAGCTGTCAGACCTGAACCCGGCTCCGCACCGCTTCAACGATCTCGGCGATCGCCTCGTCACGCGGCACGCCGTTCTTCTGCTCGCCGTTGCGGTACCGGAACGACACCGCGCCGGCCTGGACGTCGTCGTTGCCCGCGATCAGCATGTACGGCACACGCGACTTCTGGGCGTTGCGGATCTTCTTCTGCATCCGGTCGTCCGAGGTGTCGACGTCGACCCGGATCCCGTGCTTCTTCAACTCGGCCGCCACGTCGAGCAGGTACGGCACGTGCTCGTCGGTGATCGGAATGCCGGTGACGGTGACCGGGGCCAGCCACGGCGGCATCGCGCCCGCGTAGTGCTCCAGCAGCACCGCGAAGAAGCGCTCGATCGAGCCGAACAGCGCACGGTGGATCATCACCGGCCGCTGCCGCGAGCCGTCCGCCGAGGTGTACTCGAGTTCGAAACGTTCCGGCAGGTTGAAGTCCAGCTGGATGGTGCTCATCTGCCAGGTGCGGCCGATCGCGTCCCGCGCCTGCACCGAGATCTTCGGGCCGTAGAAGGCCGCGCCGCCCGGGTCCGGCACCAACGGCAGGCCCTGCTTCTCGGCCACACTCGCCAGAACCGCGGTGGCTTCCTCCCACGCGTCGTCGCTGCCGACAAACTTGGTCTCGTCCTTGGTGGAGAGCTCCAGGTAGAAGTCGTTCAGACCGTAGTCGCGCAGCAGGTCCAGCACGAAGGTCAGCGTGCGGTCCAGCTCGTCGGCCATCTGCTCGCGGGTGCAGTAGATGTGCGCGTCGTCCTGGGTGAAGCCGCGGGCGCGGGTCAGGCCGTGCACCACGCCGGACTTCTCGTACCGGTACACGGTGCCGAACTCGAACAGGCGCAGCGGCAGTTCACGGTACGAGCGGCCGCGCGCGTCGAAGATCAGGTTGTGCATCGGGCAGTTCATGGGCTTGAGGTAGTAGTCCGTGCCCTCGTCGAGCTGCATGGGGGGGTACATGCCGTCGGCGTACCAGTCGAGGTGGCCGCTGGTCTCGAACAGCTTCCCCTTGGTGGCGTGCGGGGTGTAAACGAACTCGTAGCCCTCTTCCTCGTGCCGCTTGCGCGAGTAGTCCTCCATGGTGCGGCGGATGATGCCGCCCTTGGGGTGGAAGACGGCGAGGCCGGAGCCGATCTGCTCGGGGATGGAGAACAGGTCGAGCTCGGTGCCGAGCTTGCGGTGGTCGCGCTTGGCGGCCTCCTCCAGGAAGTCGAGGTGGGCCTTCAGCTCTTCCTTGGTGGGCCACGCGGTCCCGTAGAGGCGCTGCAGCATGGGATTTTTCTCGCTGCCGCGCCAGTACGCGGCGGCGGAGCGCATCAGCTTGAACGCCGGGATGTGCCGGGTGCTGGGCAGGTGCGGGCCGCGGCAGAGGTCGCCCCAGCAGACGTCGCCGGTCTTCGGGTCGACGTTGTCGTAGATGGTGAGTTCGCCGGCGCCGACCTCGACGTCGGCGCCCTCGCCGGCGGTGGCGGCGGAGCCCTTGAGGCCGATCAGCTCCAGCTTGTAGGGCTCCTTGGCGAGCTCCTCCCGGGCGGCCTCGTCGGTGACCACGCGGCGGGAGAACTTCTGCCCGCGCTTGATGATCTCCTGCATGCGCTTCTCGATGGTCTTGAGGTCGTCCGGGTGGAACGGCTTCTCGACGTCGAAGTCGTAGTAGAAGCCGTCGCGGACGGGCGGGCCGATGCCGAGCTTGGCCTCCGGGAAGACCTGCTGGACGGCCTGGGCCATCACGTGCGCGGTGGAGTGCCGCAGGATGTCGAGGCCGTCGGGGCTGGAGATCTCGACGGGCTCGACCTCGTCGCCGTCCTGGACGGCGTAGGCGAGGTCCTTGAGCTGGCCGCCGACCCGGGCGGCGATCACGGCGCGGTCGTCGGCGAAGAGCTCGGCGGCCGTAGTGCCCGTGGTCACCACGCGCTCTTCCCGATCGGGTTCGCGGTTGATGATGATCCGGACGTCCGTCACCGGTCTCTCCTGACGTTCTGGCTTTGGGGTGCAGCACAACCGCTGCGTTGTGCATGGTACCGAGCCGGGCCAGGTCCCTGTCGCCACGGCCCTTGGCGGCCGCGGTGATCGTTCGGTCACTTTCTGCCACAAATCGTCGCGGTCGGGGGTTGACCGGGCGTCAACTGCGGTATCACTTCGGCACGGTGCGGCGCTCCACCGGTCCTCGGTGGGAGCGCCGTCCGGCAAGGGTTCGCGCGGCGTCCGAGGAGGCGTCATGCAGCAGCTCCGTTCCTGGTTCCACGGCCCGTTGGCGTCCTTCGACACCGAGACCACGGGGGTGGACGTCGAGCACGACCGGATCGTCTCGGCCGCCCTGGTGGTGCAGTCCGCGCCGGGCGGGGCGGCGGCCGTGCGCAGTTGGCTGGCGAATCCGGGCGTGCCGATCCCCGAGCAGGCCCGCGCGGTGCACGGCATCTCGGACGAACGGGTGCGGGCGCACGGCCGTTCGCCGCGGGCGGTGGCGGTGGAGGTGGCGCTCGCGCTGGCCGAGCAGTCCCGGGCGGGGGTGCCGCTGGTGGTGATGAACGCCCCGTACGACCTGACGCTGCTGGACCGGGAGTTGCGCCGGCACGGGGCGGGTTCGCTGACGGAGGTGCTGGGCGGCGCGGAGCTGCTGGTGCTGGATCCGCGGGTGTTGGACAAGCAGCTGGACCGCTACCGCAAGGGCCGACGCACCCTGACCGACCTGTGCGCGCACTACGGGGTCTCGCTGGTGGGCGCGCACGACGCGGCGGCGGACGCGTTGGCGGCGCTGGAGTTGGTGCGGGCGGTGGCGTCCCGGCACGCGGGGCGCCTCGGCGGGCTGTCGCCGGCGGAGCTGCACCTGCGGCAGGCGGTGTGGCACGCGGCGCAGGCGCGCGGCCTGGAGCGCTGGTTCGAACGGGCGGGCGCACCGGAGCGGGTGGACACGGCGTGGCCGCTGCGGCCGGCCCGCTGCCGCTGTGGTGAGCGTCTGGAGCCGGGCCACGCCTGCGAGTTGGCGGCCTGACGGCCCGACAGCAGTGAAGGCCCCGACCTGGTGGTCGGGGCCTTCACTGTTGTGCTCGGTGGGCGATACTGGGATCGAACCAGTGACCCCTTCGGTGTGAACGAAGTGCTCTCCCGCTGAGCTAATCGCCCGGGCAGCACCTGCGGGTCGACGGTGCAGGCGGTGGCCCGCCAGGCGGCGGTCACGAGTTCGCTGAACGCGCTCGCCTCGCCTGGGTGTTGGAACGGG